>VEQC01000078.1 GCA_018883455.1 Limnohabitans sp.
CTATGGGGTGCTACGACCGCTCGACGCAATGCAGCCCTATCGGCTCGAGATGGGCACAGCCCTGGACACGTCCGCAGGGCACAACCTTTATCAATTTTGGGGCCGCCAGATTGCCGATCATTTGAACGAGCGTTTGGCCACGCACGATCAGCCCATCATCGTCAATCTCGCCTCGCAGGAATACTTCAAATCGGTTGACCGCAAGGTCTTGCAAGCGCGGGTCATTGATTGCGTTTTTGAAGATTACAAAAGCGGCCAGTACAAGGTCATCAGCTTTTTGGCCAAGCGCGCGCGCGGCCTCATGGCCCGCTATGCAGCCCAACATCAATTGAAGAAGCCGGCGCAGTTGGAAAAGTTTGCCTTGGAAGGGTATGCCTTTGACCCCAAGGTGTCCGAGCCTGACCGCTTGGTGTTTCGCCGCAAACAGACATGAAACCAGAGGGCCGCGTGACCGATCCCCATTCCCCGGAAAACTCCCAGCTTGGCAAGCCCTCGGCCTACGCCGACCAATACGACCCCGCCTTGCTCTATCCCATTCCCCGTGCCCCCAAACGCGCGGAAATCGGTGTCTCAGGCCAACCCCTGTTTTTCGGGGCAGATCTCTGGACCGCGTATGAGCTGAGTTGGCTCAACGCGCGTGGCAAGCCGCAGGTAGCCATCGCCAAATTCATGATTCCGGCGGAGTCCACCCACATTGTGGAGAGCAAATCCTTCAAGCTCTACCTCAACAGCTTTAACAACACCGTGTTCGCCAATGACGAGGGCGTGGCGGAGCGTCTGCGCGACGATTTGAGCCGCGCCATCTGGCACGGGGGGCCGGTGCGCGCGAGCGTTGGCCTGCAGTTGGTGCGCCCGGACCAATTTGACCGCGAGCCGGTGCACGAGCTCGACGGACTCTTGCTGGACCGACTCGACCTCGAGTGCGAGGTCTACTCACCCCAACCCGACTTTCTCAAGGCCAATCACGAAGAGCAGCCCGTGGAAGAAACCCTGGTCAGCCACTTGCTCAAAAGCAACTGCTTGGTCACGGGCCAGCCAGATTGGGGCAGCGTGCGCATTCGCTACCATGGCCCCCAGATCGATCAAGCTGGTTTGTTGCGCTACATCGTGAGTTTTCGCAACCACAACGAATTTCACGAACAGTGCGTGGAGCGCATCTTCATGGACATTTGGACCCGTTGCGAGCCCTCGGCGCTCGAAGTCTATGCCCGCTATACCCGTCGGGGCGGTCTGGACATCAACCCGTGGCGCACAAGCCACCCCCAAAGCCCGCCGAAAAACATTCGCACCGCACGTCAGTGAGGTTTGGGGGGTGCGGTCGGCGTGCCCCTGGAATCGTTCTCGTCCCCCTCGAACAACGAGGCCTGAGGCGGTGGCGACTCCGCCCCGCCCGCCTGGGGCGCCGGGGCTTCGTCGCGTGGCAACAGGTGTCCCACCCGGACCCCGAGTAAACGGAGGCGCCGCGACAAATCCACCCGTTTGAGGCATTGCCCGGCCACCTGCCGAATCCGAGCGGCTTTGTCGGTGAAGTCTTCCACCGTTTGATCGCGCGTGACCGCGCGAAAATCGTCATAGCGCAGTTTGATGCCAATGGTGCGCCCGACATAGCCTTTGCGTTGCAAATCCGCCGCGAGTTGTTCGCACAAGCGCGTGAAGATGGCCCCCAAAGCCTCGCGGTCTTGCACCGCATGCAAATCGCGCTCGAAGGTGGTCTCGCGGCTCATGCTCACCGGCTCGCTCTCCGTCACCACCGGACGGTCGTCTCTTCCCCAGGCGGCGTCATGCAACCACGCCCCATAGCTGCGCCCGAAACGTTCCATCAAGCGCTCGCGGGGTTGGGCCGCCAACTCGCCAATGGTGGTGATGCCCCATTCACCCAGACGCGCTTCGGCCTTGGGACCGATGCCATTGATCTTGCGGCAGGGTAGGGGCCAAATGCGGGTTTGCAAATCTTGCGCATGCAAAATGGAAATGCCGTTGGGCTTGTCGAATTCACTGGCCATCTTGGCGAGCAATTTGTTGGGCGCCACCCCGATCGAGCAGGTCAAGCCCGTGGCTTCAAAAATACTCTTCTGAATCAGCCGCGCCAACACCCGCCCGCCCTCACGCTGACCGCCTGCAACTTCCGTGAAGTCGATGTACACCTCGTCCACTCCCCGGTCTTCCATCAGGGGGGCGATCTCCAAAATCACAGCCTTGAAGCGTCGCGAAAATTGGCGGTAGCGATCAAAATCGACGGGCAGCATGATGGCCTCCGGGCACAGGCGGGCCGCTTTCATCAGGCCCATGGCCGAGCCAATGCCAAATTGCCGTGCGGGGTAGGTGGCGGTGGTGATCACGCCGCGCCCGACATAGTCCTTGAGGCGGGGAAAAGCCGCGAGGGGTATCTCGTGCAAGCGATCCATGAGGTTGTCGGCGCGCCAATCGCCTTCGGGGTCATGGGCGAGCAAGCGCGGCAACCAGGTGTCCTCGCGCCGTCGTCCGCCCCCAATCACCACCGGCAAGCCTTGCAATTGCGGGTAGCGCATGAGTTCGCACGACGCATAGAACGCGTCCATGTCCAAGTGCGCGATGCGGCGCACCTTATCGGCGCTCAAGGCCAAACCCCCGCGGGGTACCCAGCGGCGCGTGACTCACGCATAATCCGATTTTTCCCTGGAGAACCCATGCCTACCTTACGCGTCGAATTGCTCGAAGGCCGTACCCCCGAGCAGAAGAAAGAACTGGCCAAAGCCCTCACCGAAGCCTGCCAGAAAGTGCTCGGCAGCAAGCCCGAGGGGGTGGACGTGTTGTTCTTTGACATTCCCCGACACGACTGGGCCACGGGTGGCATTCCCTGGAGTGAGCGCCAGTAGAGCCACTCACATGGCCTTGCGCACGACGGCACCTTCCCACAGCCAGGGCAGGGCCGGTTTGCCGTCGCGCGGCCCTTTGTCTTTGTCTTCCACGCTCAAGCCCAGACGCGTGGACGCGGCCATCACCTCTGGGGCCACGTTCAATTGGGTGGTGGGGTACCGGCTCGGGATCACGCCCAGCAAGCGCGGGCCATCTCCCTCGGCCACGGACCACAGGTGCAGGCTGTCGCTGCGGCCTTCCTTCACGGCGTTGAGGCGCTGCACCTGCAGTCGCCCCGTTTGCGGCTCATAGGCCACCAGCAACGCAGGCTTGCCTTGTGCGTCGAGCAGCACCGAGAGCTCCCGCACCTGAGGAACCTCGCGCAAGCGCGCTTCAAGGTGATGAATCTGGGCTTTGCCTTGTTCGAACAAACTCGCTGCCAAGGCCCAGCCCAGCAGAAGCACCAAGGCCAGCAAAACGCTAAGAACGCGCCACCCAGAACTGACCTGGTTGCGGGGTTGGGGCGCGGACTCGGGAGGCATGGCGGCGCTGGGCGTCAAGCGGTGGGGTAGGTGCCGGGCAAGAGGATGCTGCGGTCGACTTGGTTGATTTGGGTGCGACCACAAAAAGCCATCGAGAGATCAAGCTCTTTGTGAATGATCTCCAGCGCTTTGGTGACCCCGGCCTCGCCCATGGCACCCAAGCCATACAGGAAGGAGCGTCCAATATAAGTCCCCTTCGCGCCCAAGGCCAAGGCGCGCAAGACATCTTGACCGCTGCGCACGCCACCGTCCATGTGCACCTCGATTTGTGAGCCCACCTCCTGCACAATGGCCGGCAAGGCCTCGATACTGCTTTGGGCGCCATCGAGTTGACGGCCCCCGTGGTTGGAGACAATGAGTGCGTCCGCACCCGAGCGCACCGCCAAGCGGGCATCCTCCACATCTTGGATGCCTTTGAGAATGAGCTTGCCGCCCCAACGGTTTTTGATCCACTCCACATCGCCCCAATTGAGGGCCGGATCGAATTGCGAGGCGGTCCAGGCCGAGAGGCTACCCATGTCACCCACGCCACTGACATGGCCGACGATGTTGCCGAACTGACGCCGTGGGGTCCCGAGCATGCCCAAACACCAGCGCGGCTTGGTCATTATGTTGAGGATGTTCTTGAGCGTGAGTTTGGGCGGCGCGGACAAGCCATTGCGCAGGTCTTTGTGGCGTTGCCCCAGAATTTGTAAATCCAGGGTCAGTACGAGCGCGGCGCAATTGGCGGCCTTGGCCCGATCGATCAGACGCTCGATGAAGGCCCGGTCTTTCATGACGTAGAGCTGAAACCAAAACCCTTCGCCGGCGTGTTGGGCGACATCTTCAATCGAGCAAATGCTCATGGTCGAGAGCGTGAAAGGCACGCCAAACTTGCGTGCCGCCCGCGCGGCCAGGATTTCCCCATCGGCGTGTTGCATACCGGTAAGCCCAGTGGGGGCAATGGCCACGGGCATGGCAACTGCTTGGCCCACCATGGTCGAGGCCGTGCTGCGGCCCTCCATGTTCACTGCCACCCGTTGGCGAAATTTGATTTTCTGAAAATCGGATTCGTTCGCGCGGTAGGTGCTCTCGGTCCAGCTCCCAGAGTCGGCATAGTCGTAGAACATGCGCGGCACCCGTTTTTCGGCCAAAACACGCAGGTCTTCAATATGGGTGATCACAGACATCTCGTTCTCTCCTTGTTGTCACGGCATGAAGTATGCCTTTATTTTCAGCAATCCTGCACCGTCACGTCGGGCAACAGTCGCTGACAATCATGCCATTGGCACAGCGGCGTTCCGGGCGAGAGGAGCGCTGCGGCACTCGCGGCCATGCCCCAGCGAAACGCCTCGGCATCGCTCATCCCCTGGCAAAGCCCGTACACCATCCCCCCCACAAAGCTGTCGCCTGCGCCAATCGTGGTCTGAACCGGCACCGACAACGCCTGCGCGCGCCAGGCGCCCTGGGCAGTCACGAGCAAGGCGCCTTGTGGGCCTAGCGACACGGCCACCCGCTGCGCCTGCCCCGCTTGTATCAAGCTCCGCGCTGCAGCCACGCATTGGCTCGGGTCTTGCAAGCCAGCCCCCGTGAGGCTGCGCAACTCGCTCATGCTGGGTTTGAACAAAGCCACACCGCCGGCTTTGAGCGCCAGGGCGAGGGCGGGCCCATTCGCATCGAGCACCACGGGTACCTGCGCCGCATGCGCAGCGCGAACCAGTTGGGCATAAGCATCATCGGGCATGCCGGGGGCCAACCCACCGCTGAGCACCAGAAACTGGCGCGGCCAATGCTGGCAAAGGTAATCCCAGCAAGCTTGCCACTGGGCGGGGCTCAATTGCGGGCCGGGCAGCACAAAGCGGAAGTCCTCACCACTTTGGGCTTCATGCACGGAAAAACTCTCACGCGTTTCGGCATCCATGGCAATCACATGGCTGCGCACCCCTTCGGCATGCAATAAGCGGTGATGGGCTTGACCAATCACGCCGCCGCTGGGGTAAACCGCGGTGACACCAATCCCAAAGCGGTGCAAAACGCGCGCCACATTCACGCCCCCACCGCCGGGATGCTTGATCACCGCGCTGCAACGCATCTTGTGCGTGGGGGAGACCCGGTCGATATGCGTGAGCAAATCGAGCGCCGGATTGGGCGTGAAGGTCACGACCGCGGTCATGCTTGCGCCTCGGCCAGAAACGCCAGCAGGGTCGCCGCGTCACCCCGACAGACGATCCGGCTGCCTTTTTGCGCCGCCTGATACGCGTACATGGGGTCATAGTATTCGCGCAGCAGGGGTTCGATCCAACCCAAATGTCCCGAGGTGTCGCCTTGGTTTTGCTGGCGCGTGAGCGCCTCGTGCAAACGGATGAGCAAGCGATCACAGCGCTCTGACCCCAAACGGCGGCGAATCTGCTGCAGACTATCGTCCAAGCGTTGGGCAAAACGGGCAAATCCGGCCTGGGCGCCCAGAAGGGCAACATGTTCGGCGCACTGATCGCTCACGTACTGGTGCAAAATGCGTTGCGCTCTTTCTTCAAAAGGGGCCTCTAGCCAAAGCAAAGGGGCTTGTTGCATGCGAGTGTGCAACGTGAGGGGCAGGGCGCAGCGACCAATGGTGCGGCTCTCATCCTCCAAGAGCCAGCGCGCTTGGCCTAGCCGCTCTCGCCGCAGAAGGTCGAGCGTCAAGCTGTGTTCAAAATCGATCGGTGCAGGCTGTGCTTGGGCGCGCCACCCAAAACTCGAGCCTCGGTGGCGCGCGAAGCCTTCGAGGTCGACCCCCCAGGGCACCCGCTGAATCACCTCGGTCTTGCCCGTCCCTGTCATTCCCCCCAGCACCCAAATGGGGTGGCGTTGGAACAAGCGCTCGCCCTCGCCCAACAAATAAGTACGCATGGCCTTGTAGCCCCCGCGCACCAAGGGGTAATCGACCCCCGCCTCGCGCAACCAATCGCGCACCGTGTGCGAGCGCAACCCGCCCCGAAAACAATACAAATAGCCCTGCGGGTGCGCGCGGGCAAAGTCGGCCCAGGCTTGCAGCCGCTGGGCTTTGATCGCCCCGTTGACCAATTCGTGCCCCAGTGCAATGGCCGCGTCCTGCCCCTTTTGTTTGTATCGCAAACCCACTTGATGGCGCTCTTGATCGTCCAGCAAAGGCAAATTCACCGCGCTGGGGAAAGCGCCCTTGGCAAACTCCACCGGTGCACGCACGTCAAGCAGGGGAAGGCCCCCAATGAGCACTTCGCCATAGTCTGCGGTGTCGCCACGCATACTGTTCATGGGTCAGCGGCGCAGGCGCACAGGCAGGTCTTCACGCGCCACCATCTCGCCAATGGGGGTCAAGGTCAAGCCGTGTTGCGCCCCGAGTTGCTCAAACGCTGGGATTGCACTCGGGTTCACGGCCACGAGCAAACCGCCGCTGGTTTGGGGGTCGCACAACAAATCCCGCTCCGCTTCGCTCAAGGTGGGCAGGTGTTGGCCATAGCTCGCGAAGTTGCGCTGCGTGCCACCGGGTACACAGCCCGCAGCCAAGTAATGTGCCACTTGGGGCAGGCGGGGAACCGCGGCCACATCGATGCAGGCGGTCACCCCACTGCCTTGTGCCATTTCAAGTAAATGGCCCATGAGACCAAATCCGGTCACATCGGTCATGGCCTCGACCCCCGGCATCGTCCCGAAGTCTGCGCCGGGGGTGTTGAGCTGACACATCCAGTGCGTTGCCACACCGGCGTCTTGCGGTTGCAGCAAGGATTTTTTCTCGGCCGTGGTGTAGATGCCGATGCCCAGCGGCTTGGTTAAATACAGTTTCGCGCCTATGCGGGCTTGGTCATTGCGCTTGAGGTGCGCCTTGCGCACCCGTCCCGTCACGGCCAAGCCAAAAATCGGCTCTGGCGCGTCGATCGAATGCCCGCCCGCCAGCGGAATGCCTGCGGCGTCACACACCGCTCGCCCACCGCGCACCACCTCGCGAGCCACTTCCGGGGCGAGCACATTCACCGGCCAGCCCAAAATGGCGATCGCCATCATGGGTTTGCCACCCATGGCGTAAATATCGCTAATGGCATTGGTCGCGGCCACGCGGCCGAAATCGAAGGGATCATCCACGATGGGCATGAAAAAGTCCGTGGTCGAGACCACGCCTTCCTCGCCATCCCAAGCGTAAACCGCGGCATCGTCGCGCGAGGTGTTGCCCACCCAAAGGGCCGGATCGAGGTGTTGCGCGCCGCTGCCCGCGAGAATCACATCGAGCACCTGCGGCGAGATCTTGCAACCGCAGCCAGCCCCGTGGCTGTACTGCGTGAGGCGAATGGGAGGGTTCATGGTGTGTGCTGGCTGGGGTAGAGGCCTGTTGGGTTCAGGCGGGGTTTAGCCCAGCCGCTGTGCGTGGCGATCGATTTGGGCCATGACTTGGGCTGGCGCCGTGCCGCCCAAGGTGTTTCGGGCCTCGAGCGAGCCGCGCAAACTCAAACACGCATAGACATCTTTGTCGATGGCCGGATGAAACCCCTGCAACACGCTCAAGGGCAGTTCGGACAAATCGCAGTTGTGCGAGCTCGCGGCTTTGACCGCATGGGCCACCGTCTCGTGCGCGTCGCGGAAGGGCAACCCCTTTTTCACGAGGTAGTCGGCCAAGTCAGTTGCCGTGGCATAGCCCTTCTGCGCAGCGGCTTCCATGGCGGCGGCGTTCACGCGCAACCCGCCTTCTTTTTGGCCGCTCGCAGGATTGACTTGCCCGCCAATCATCTCGGCAAAAATGCGCAGGGTGTCGCGCAAGGTGTCCACCGTGTCAAACAACGGCTCTTTGTCTTCCTGGTTGTCCTTGTTGTAAGCCAGTGGCTGCCCTTTCATCAGGGTGATGAGCCCCATCAAATGACCGACCACGCGCCCCGTTTTGCCACGGGCGAGTTCGGGTACATCAGGATTTTTCTTCTGCGGCATGATCGAACTGCCGGTGGTGAAGCGGTCGGCAATTTGGACAAAACCAAAGTTCTGGCTCATCCACAGAATCAATTCTTCGCTCAGGCGGCTGATGTGCACCATGCACAAGCTGGCCGCAGCGGTGAACTCGATGGCGAAATCCCGGTCACTCACGCCATCGAGACTGTTTTGGCAAACCTGGGGGTGTCCGGCGGCGTCCACCATGCCCAAGCGGCGAGCCACGCGTTCGCGGTCCAGTGGGTAAGTGGTGCCCGCGAGCGCGGCGCTGCCCAGGGGCAAGCGGTTGGTGCGCCGACGCACGTCTTGCAGACGTTCCTCATCGCGCGCGAACATCTCCACGTAGGCCAGCAAGTGGTGGGCAAAGCTCACCGGCTGCGCCACTTGAAGGTGGGTGAACCCCGGCAGGATCACCTCCACGTTTTGACGTGCCACCGCCACCAAAGCGCGCTGGAGCTCTTGCAACAGGGTGATCAAGCCATCGATCTCGCCGCGCAACCAGAGTCGCACATCGGTGGCGACTTGGTCGTTGCGGCTGCGCCCGGTGTGCAGGCGCTTGCCCGCATCGCCTACCAACTGGGTGAGTCGGGCCTCAATGTTGAGGTGTACGTCCTCCAGATCCAGTTGCCACTGAAATGCACCCGCGCGGATTTCGGCTTCGATTTGTGCCATACCGCGCTGGATGTCTGCCCAATCGGCAGCGGAAATGATGCCCTGGGCCGCCAACATCTCCGCGTGGGCGAGGGAGCCCTGGATGTCAGCCTCCCAGAGCCGTTGATCAAAGAAAACGCTCGCGGTGTAGCGTTTCACCAACTCGCTCATGGGTTCGGAAAACAGGGCCGACCAGGCCTGGGCTTTTTGGTCGAGTTGATTCTTGGACATGGGCTTGATTTTACGGCCCGCGCTTCGGCTACCATGGCGTTTGGTTTTGCCTTTTTTCGGTGTACCCCATGTCGCTGTCTCTCACCATCGCTACCCGCGAAAGCCGCCTTGCCATGTGGCAAGCCTTGCATGTCCAATCCCTGCTGCGGGGGCAGGGCCACCAGGTTGAACTTTTGGGCATGACCACCCAAGGCGACCAAATTTTGGATCGCAGCCTGAGCAAAGTGGGCGGTAAAGGCCTGTTTGTGAAGGAACTGGAAGTGGCGTTGGAGGAGGGGCGGGCCGATTTGGCGGTGCACTCCCTCAAAGATGTCCCCATGGATCTGCCGGAGGGTTTCGCCCTCGCTTGTGTGATGACCCGCGAAGACCCCCGTGACGCCTGGGTCTCTCCCCATTTCGCCCGCTTGGAAGACCTGCCCGAGGGGGCAGTGGTGGGGACTTCGAGCTTACGCCGCACCGTGCTGTTGCGCGCCCTGCGCCCCGATTTGCGCATCGAGCCCTTGCGGGGCAACCTCGACACCCGCCTGCGCAAGCTCGACGAGGGCCAGTATGCCGGCATCGTCCTGGCCGCCGCAGGCCTCAAACGACTCGAACTTGGCGCGCGCATTCGCCATATTTTTTCCACCGACCAAATGCTGCCCGCCGCTGGGCAGGGGGCTTTGGGCATCGAAATTCGGGCCACTCGCCCGGAAGTGGCCGAGGCCTTGTCCCCCTTGGCCGATCTACCCACCTGGCTCACGGTGAGTGCCGAGCGCGCGGTCAGCCGAGCCATGGGGGGCAGCTGCTCCATGCCGTTGGCCGCACACGCCGATTTAACCGGTTCGACCCTGTCTCTGCGCGCGGCTTGGGGAGAGCCCGAGCGCGCCAACCCCTTGGTGCGCGCGCAGGCCCAACTGGAAGTCGACCCCCACAACCCCGCTGAGCGGGCCCGGGCTGAGGCCTTGGGCGCTGCGATTGCCGAGCAACTGCGCGCACAGGGGGCGCACTGAAGGCCACCCCCATGGCGTTGCGTGTCCTCGTCACCCGACCGGAAGGCGAGGCCGCGTCTTGGCTCCAAGGGTTGAAGGACGCGGGGTTTGCGGCCGAATCCCTCCCCTTGATCGCCATTGGCCCTGTGGCGGACACCGCTGCCGTGCGCCAAGCCTGGGCCTCCTGGGCCGATTGGCAGGCCGTGATGTTCGTGAGCGTCCCCGCCGTGCGCCATTTTTTTGCCCACCGCCCACCCGGGGTCGATTTGTCGACCACGCCTTGCTGGGCCCCAGGGCCAGGCACGCGCAAGGCGGATTCGGGCACGCCTTCTGCGCGCAATGCCTTGCGCAGTCCAGATCCCGAGGCGGGCCAATTCGATTCGGAGGCGCTGTGGGCGCAAGTGGGCGCTGCTGTGCAAGCGGCTCGCCCCGTGCTCATCGTGCGCGGGCAGGACGACCAAGCCACGCCCGACCCTGCGGGGCAAGGGCGGGATTGGCTGAGCGAGCAATTGCAGGCGCGCGGGGTTCCGGTCCAGCGCTTGGCGGCTTACGCCCGGCAAGGCCCGTCGTGGACGGCCCCCATGGTGGAGCGGGCGCGCCAAGCCGCCAGCGATGGCAGCGTTTGGTTGCTCAGCAGCAGCCAAGGCTTGCAACACCTCCAGCGCCTGCTCCCCCAGCAAGACTGGTCCGGCGCGCGCGCCCTCGCCACGCACCCCCGAATCGGGGAGAGTGCGCGCGCCATGGCTTGGGGTGAGGTTCGCCTGACACGCCCCCTGCTACCCGATGTGGTGGCCTCATTAGAATCGTGGTCATGACCCTCGAGTCCCACGATCCGCCGCTCAACCCAGAGCTCACCCGCATTCCCGACTCGCCCTTGCAGGCGCAGCCGCCGGCCCCTCC
>VEQC01000283.1 GCA_018883455.1 Limnohabitans sp.
CGAGCACCATGCGCGCGTTGAACTCTCGCATGCCACTGTGGTTGGAGCCACGCCATTGGCGGGAAGGGTCATTCACAAGCAAACCTTTTGAACTTTGACAACAAATACCGACAGGGCAAGCATGCCTGAAAACTGGAAACCCCTGGGTTGGGGAAACTACTAAATAAAGATACTTGATTTAGTTAGTCGTCATCCCTACAGTTCCCCACATGGGCGTGAAATCGCACCCACAACCCCTATCAGAGGAGACCTCCATGCAACGCAACCTTCGCCTCGCGGCGTTCTCTGCCGCACTCCTGGCCGCGGGCTGGGCCCAGGCCCAGCCGGTCATTGGGCTGATCACCAAGACCGAATCCAATCCCTTCTTCGTGAAGATGAAAGAGGGCGCAGACGCCGAAGCCAAGAAACTGGGTGCCAAACTGCTCACCGCATCGGGCAAGACCGATGGCGACACCGCAGGCCAAATCACAGCCATGGAAAACATGGTGGCGGCGGGGGCGAAAACCATCCTCATCACCTCCTCGGGTGATGCCATCGTGCCCACCATCAAAAAAATCCGAGCCCAAGGGGTGCAAGTCATTGCGCTCGACAGCCCCGTGGCGGAAGCAGATGCGCTCTTTGCAACCGACAACTACAAAGCCGGTGTGCTCATTGGCGAATA
Organism: Limnohabitans sp.; assembly: GCA_018883455.1. Classification (GTDB taxonomy): domain Bacteria; phylum Pseudomonadota; class Gammaproteobacteria; order Burkholderiales; family Burkholderiaceae_C; genus Limnohabitans. The sequence goes on from VEQC01000283.1 coordinate 662, forward strand.
CGCCAAAGCCGCACTCGGCAACAAAAAGCCTGTGATCGCCACACTCGACCTCTTCCCGGGGCACCCCGTCGGTGCACAACGCCACAACGGCTTTCTCAAAGGCATGGGCATGACCGCCCCCGACGCCAAGAGCAATGAGCTCGGGGGCAAGGCCGCCGGCGTGGCCTGCATGGCGGACAGTTACGGAGACGCGGCCAAAGGCCAAACCGGCATGGAAAACTGCCTGCAAAAGAACCCTGGCATCAACCTCGTCTACACCATCAATGAACCTGCGGCGGCTGGCGCATACAAGGCACTCAAAGCGGCGGGCAAGGAAAAAGACGTGGTCATCGTCTCCGTCGATGGCGGATGTCAGGGGGTGCGAGATGTGGGCGCGGGCGTGATTGCCGCCACCTCGCAGCAGTACCCCCTCAAAATGGCTTCCATGGGCGTGGCCGCTGGCGTGCAATACGCCAAGGATGGCAAGCGGCAGAGCGGATACACCGACACGGGGGTGACCCTGATCGCGCAAAAAGCGCTACCCGGTATCAAGAGCGCCGATGTCAAAACCGGCACCGATCTTTGCTGGGGCAACAAGTAAAGCATGCAACGACTCGGTACCCTCGGCCCGGCCATTGCCTTGGCGCTGGCCTGCCTTTTCTTCACCTTCCAGCATGAGCGGTTCTTGACCCTGCAGAACTTCTCGCTGATCCTGCAACAGGTGATGGTGGTGGGCACAATCGCGATTGGGCAAACCCTCATCATTCTGACCGCCGGCATTGATCTCTCCTGCGGCATGGTGATGGCCTTGGGTTCCATGGTGATGACCAAGATGGCGGCCGATCACGGGCTCAGTGCCCCCGTGGGCATCTTCTTGGGCGTGGCGGCCACCATGGGTTTTGGATGGGTGAATGGTCTGTTGGTGACACGCGTGAAACTCCCGCCCTTCATTGTCACCTTGGGCACCATGAACATCGCGTTTGCCATCACCCAGCTTTACTCCAATGCGCAAACCGTCACGCAAATTCCCCCGGGCATGAATTGGCTGGGTGAAACCTTCAGCGTGGGGGACGCGCGCGTCGCCTATGGCACCCTGCTCATGCTCGCCCTCTATGTCCTGACCTGGCAGGCGCTGCGCAACACCGCGCCGGGGCGACATGTCTATGCCGTGGGCAACAACCCGGAAGCCACGCGCCTGTCGGGCATCCCGACCGAACGGGTGTTGCTCGGGGTGTATGTGCTCGCGGGCTTGTTTTACGGCATTGCCTCGACCTTGGCCGTGGCGCGCATGGGGGCGGGTGACCCCAATGCCGGGCAAACCGAAAACCTCGACGCCATCACGGCGGTGGTGCTCGGTGGCACCAGTCTTTTTGGCGGGCGCGGGATTATCTTGGGTACCCTTGTGGGTGCCTTGATCGTGGGCGTATTCCGCAATGGCCTCACCCTCATGGGGGTGTCGTCGGTTTACCAAATTCTGGTCACGGGCGTTCTGGTCATCTTGGCCGTGGCCACGGATCAAATGTCTCGTCGGGGGGCGCAGTGATGAGTGCCGCCGATTCCCGCATCGTCATGCAAGCGCGCGGCCTGACCAAGCATTACGGACAAGTCATTGCCCTCGATGGCGCCGATTTCGACCTCTACGCAGGCGAGATCTTGGCCGTCATTGGCGACAACGGCGCGGGCAAGTCCAGCCTGATCAAATGCCTCTCCGGGGCAAGCGTCCCGGACGCGGGGGAGATCACCCTCGATGGTCGCCGCGTACAGTTTCGCCAACCCATGGACGCGCGTCGTGCCGGAATCGAGACTGTCTACCAAGACCTCGCCGTCGCGCCGGCCATGACCATCGCTGAAAACCTTTTTTTGGGTCGTG
>VEQC01000079.1 GCA_018883455.1 Limnohabitans sp.
CCCCCGAGCCGCGCCGAGCCCCCCGAGCCGCCCCGAGCCGCCCCAGCCGCCCCCGCGCCTCGCCAGACGAAAAAAAAGAGCCGCACGCGGCGGCTCTTTTGGGAGGGAAGTCCTTGCGGATTAGTGCAGGTGCTTGCCCAGGATGCCGGCGAGTTCGAACATCGTGACTTGGGCTTTGCCAAACACGGCCTTGAGCTTGTCGTCGGCGTTGATGGCGCGCTTGTTCACTTTGTCTTGCAGACCGTGCTTCTTGATGTAAGCCCAGATCTTGCTCACCACTTCGGTGCGCGGAACGGCTTGATTGCCGATCACAGCGGCGAGAGCTGCGCTCGGTGTCATGGCCTTCATGAAGGCCGCGTTCGGGGTGCGCTTCTTGGCGGGAGCCTTTTTCGCGGCCTTTTTGGCAGCGGGCTTCTTCGCCGCAACTTTCTTCGCAGCAGGCTTCTTCGCTGCTACTTTTTTCGCTGCGGGCTTCTTCGCGGCGACTTTCTTCGCGGCGGGCTTCTTGGCAGCAGCCTTCTTCGCTGCGGGCTTCTTGGCCGCTACTTTCTTAGCAGCGGGTTTCTTGGCTGCGGCCTTCTTTGCAGGGGCTTTCTTCGCAGGAGCTTTTTTCTTTGCAGTTGCCATGGTTGATTTCCTTCTCTAGAGGTTTAGGTTTAGGGATGCATCACTCGTCGAAACGAGCAAGCGAATCGTAATAGAGAAAAAGCCCTTCTCCAAGCGAAAAACAGCTTTTTTCCCTCTGAAGTGTTGTTTTTCCACGCAAGAAATCCGAGAGACGTCGCTCAGAGGAGAAAAACCGCGTTTGCAAACAGAAGAATTCAGCATCCGCCAAGCCCTGCAAAATGACAAAACATCATTTCACAATACGATAAATCGAATGCATGCATCGCAGCATTTTTTCTTGATATGAGAAACAGAATTTCATAATCAGAAAAACAATCAATAAACCATTGAAAATAAACAACAAAAAATAATTCTTCTATAAGACATAAGAGGCGCGAAAACTCTTCTATAAGACTTAAGATGAGTCCCATGCTGATCGCCCAGGCGCTCACCCGAGTCACCCGATTTTTCATTTCAACCTTGTGAGGAGTGCAACATGCCGCAAAACTTGACCGAACAACTCAGCCGCGAACAACAAATCGCCGCCCTCGAAAAAGACTGGGCCACCAACCCGCGCTGGAAAGGCGTCAAGCGTGGCTACAGCGCCGCAGACGTCGTGCGTCTGCGCGGCAGCCTGCAAATTGAGCACACCTTGGCCAAGCGCGGCGCCGAAAAACTCTGGCGCCTCATCAATGGCGAGGCCAAGAAAGGCTACGTCAACGCCTTTGGCGCGATCTCCGCAGGTCAAGCCATGCAGCAAGCCAAGGCCGGCCTCGAAGCCGTCTACCTCTCGGGCTGGCAAGTCGCCGCCGATGGCAACACCTCCGAGACCATGTACCCCGACCAGTCGCTCTACGCGTATGACTCCGTGCCCACCATGGTGCGTCGCATCAACAACACCTTCAAGCGCGCCGACGAAATCCAGTGGGGCCGTGGCATCGAGCCCGGCAGCAAGGATTTCATCGACTACTTCCTGCCCATCGTGGCCGACGCGGAAGCGGGCTTTGGTGGCGTGCTCAACGCGTTTGAGCTCATGAAAAACATGATCTCCGCAGGCGCGGCCGGCGTGCACTTTGAAGACCAGCTCGCCGCGGTCAAGAAGTGTGGCCACATGGGCGGCAAAGTGCTCGTGCCCACGCAAGAGGCTTGCGAGAAGCTCATCGCCGCGCGTTTCGCAGCTGACGTCATGGGCGTCTCCACCATCGTGCTCGCCCGCACCGATGCCGAGGCCGCCAACCTCATCACGAGCGACCACGACGCCAACGACAAGCCCTTCCTCACCGGTGAGCGCACCCAAGAGGGCTTCTACCGCGTCAAGAACGGCTTGGAGCAAGCCATCAGCCGCGGCGTCGCCTACGCCCCCTATGCCGACCTCGTCTGGTGCGAGACCGGCACCCCCGACCTCGGCTTCGCGCGCGAGTTCGCCCAAGCCGTGCACGCGGCCCACCCCGGCAAGCTGCTCTCCTACAACTGCTCGCCTTCCTTCAACTGGAAGAAGAACCTCGACGACAAAACCATCGCCGCGTTCCAAGACGAGCTCTCCGCGCTGGGCTACAAGTACCAGTTCATCACCTTGGCGGGTATCCACGTCAACTGGTACAACACCTTCAAGTTCGCCCACGCCTACGCACGCGGCGAAGGCATGAAGCACTACGTCAACATGGTGCAAGAGCCCGAGTTCGCCGCCCGCGAGCAAGGCTACACCTTCGTCTCGCACCAGCAAGAAGTCGGTGCAGGCTACTTCGATGACGTCACCACCGTCATCCAAGGCGGCTCCTCCAGCGTCAAAGCCCTCACCGGATCGACCGAAGAAGAGCAGTTCCACTGATCAACGCCCCCGCGCGTTGCCACAAACCACCCTTCGGGGTGGTTTTTTTTGCGCCGCATAAAATAGCGCCCTTATGTTGCACATCACCCTCCCTGACGGCTCGCGCCGCGAGTACCCCGCCCCCCTCACCGTGGCCGACGTGGCCGCCTCCATTGGCAGCGGCCTGGCCAAAGCGGCCCTGGCTGGCAAGGTCAATGGCAAGCTGGTCGACACCAGCTACCAAATCGCGCAGGACGCGAGCCTGGCCATCATCACCGCCAAGGACGCCGATGGTCTGGAGCTCATCCGTCACTCCACCGCCCACTTGCTCGCCTACGCCGTGAAGGAACTCTTCCCCGAAGCGCAGGTCACCATTGGCCCGGTGATCGACAACGGCTTTTATTACGACTTCTCCTACAGCCGCCCCTTTACCCCGGAAGACCTCGCCGCCATCGAAAAGCGCATGACCGAGCTCGCCCAAAAGGACGAGCCCGTGCAGCGCCGCGTCCTCCCGCGCGACGAAGCCGTGGCCTACTTCAAAGGCCTGGGTGAGCACTACAAGGCCGAGATCATCGCCAGCATCCCGAGCAACGAAGAGGTCAGCCTCTACCGCGAAGGCGGCTTTGAGGATCTCTGCCGTGGCCCCCACGTCCCGAGCACGGGCAAGCTCAAGCACTTCAAACTCATGAAGGTCGCCGGCGCCTACTGGCGTGGCGACAGCAAGAACGAGATGCTCCAGCGCATCTACGGCACCGCCTGGGCGAGCAAGGAAGACCTGCAAAACTACCTCACCCTGCTCGAAGAGGCCGAGAAGCGCGACCACCGCAAACTCGGCCGCGAGCTCGACCTCTTTCACATCGACGACCATTCCCCCGGCACCGTTTTCTGGCACCCCAAGGGCTGGGTGGTCTGGCAAGAAGTCGAGCAGTACATGCGCCGCGTCTACCGTGACAACGGCTACCAAGAGGTCAAAGGCCCGCAAATCCTGGACCAAAGCCTGTGGGAGAAAACCGGCCACTGGGACAAATACCGCGAGAACATGTTCGTCACCGAGAGCGAAAAGCGCGACTACGCGCTCAAGCCGATGAACTGCCCGGGCCACATCATCATCTACAAGCAGGGCATCAAGAGCTACCGCGATCTGCCCCTGCGCCTGGGTGAGTTTGGTCAGTGCCACCGCAATGAGCCCAGCGGCGGCTTGCACGGCATCATGCGCGTGCGCGCCTTCACCCAAGACGACGGCCACATTTTTTGCACCGAAGACCAAATCCAGGCCGAAGTCACCGCCTTCACGGCCTTGCTGCAAAAGGTCTACCGCGATTTCGGCTTTACCGAGATCCTCTACAAACTCTCCACCCGCCCGGAAAAACGCATCGGCAGCGAGGAGAGCTGGGACAAAGCCGAAGCCGCCCTGGCCGAAGGCCTGCGCGCCTCGGGCTGCGAATTCCAGTACTTGCCAGGGGAGGGCGCTTTCTACGGCCCGAAAATCGAATACACCCTCAAGGATGCCTTGGGACGCGAGTGGCAGTGCGGCACGATTCAGGTGGACCCCAACCTGCCCGAGCGCCTCGACGCCGAATACGTGGGCGAGGACGGTGCGCGCCACCGCCCCATCATGCTCCACCGCGCCATCGTGGGCAGCTTAGAGCGCTTCATCGGCATTCTGATCGAGCAACACGCCGGCGCCTTGCCCACTTGGCTCGCCCCGGTGCAGGTTGCGGTGCTCAACATCACCGACGCCCAGGCCGATTACGCCCAAAATGTAGCGAAAATGTTGCAAAATCAGGGGTATCGGGTTGAATTAGACCTGCGCAACGAGAAAATTAACTATAAAATACGGGAGCATTCGATGCAGAAGCTGCCCTACATCTTGGTCGTGGGTGATCAAGAGAAAGCAGCCGGTGCCGTCGCCGTGCGCGCCCGAGGTAATCAAAACCTCGGTGCCATGTCGCTCGAAGCCTTTGCCCAAAAGCTGGCTTCCGACATCGCCCTCAAGAGCTGATTTCTCCCCGAAGTTCGCCAAGAGCCGTGCGTTGCACAGCAACGGTCATGTTTGATTTTTTGTGAAGGATAGTCACCATCGCTACTGAATTTCGCGATCGCCGCCAGCGCGAGGAACGCAAACACCGCCTCAATCGGGAGATCACTGCTCCTGAAGTCCGTATCTCCGGCCCCAACAACGAGCCCATGGGCATTGTCAGTTTGGCCGAAGCCCTTCGCCTCGCGGGGGAGTTGGACGTAGACCTGGTCGAAATTGCCGCCACTGCCAGTCCGCCCGTGTGCCGACTGATGGATTACGGCAAGTTCAAGTACCAAGAGCAAAAGAAAGCAGCCGAAGCGAAAGCCAAGCAAAAAGTCATCGAGGTCAAGGAAATCAAATTCCGCCCCGGCACCGATGACGGTGACTACAACATCAAGATGCGCAACATCAAGCGCTTCTTGGACGATGGGGACAAATGCAAGATCACGCTGCGCTTTCGGGGCCGCGAGATCACGCACCAAGAAATTGGGTTGGCGCTGTTGCAACGCATCCGCGACGACCTGGGCGAGCTGATCATCGTTGAGCAGTTCCCCAAACTCGAAGGCCGGCAAATGATCATGATGATCGCGCCGGGCAAGAAGAAAACGGGTGGCGCCGCCAAACCCGCCGCAGAAGCTGCTCCGGCAGCCGCTGCGTAAAAGGCGACGCAACACATTCGTGACTCAAGGCCCACAAGGGGCGCGCAGGGTGCGCGCAACGCCTAGAGCACACATAAAGGAGCATTCATATGCCCAAAATGAAGACCAAGAGCAGCGCGAAAAAGCGCTTCCGTGTTCGTCCAGGTGGCACCGTCAAGCGCGGTCAAGCCTTCAAGCGTCACATCCTGACCAAGAAGACCACCAAGAACAAGCGTCACCTGCGGGGTGCAGTCAACGTGCATGAGACCAACATGGGTCACATGGCACAAATGCTGCCCAAAGCTGGCCTGTAATTAACCGACGAACCAGGAGAACACTATGCCTCGCGTCAAACGTGGTGTCACGGCTCGCGCCCGCCACAAAAAAGTCCTCGCCCTCGCCAAAGGTTTTCGCGGTCGCCGCGGCAACGTCTTTCGCATCGCCAAACAGGCGGTGATGAAGGCGGGCCAGTACGCCTACCGTGATCGCCGCACCAAAAAGCGTGTCTTCCGCCAGCTCTGGATTGCCCGTATCAACGCGGCAGCCCGTCAGTGCGGTCTGACCTACAGCCAGTTTGCCAACGGCCTGAAGAAGGCCCAAATCGAGATCGACCGCAAAGTGCTGGCCGACCTCGCCGTGCACGACATGGCGGCCTTTGGCCACATCGTCGAGCAAGTCAAGGCCAAACTGGCGGCCTGATCCAGCGGTGGCCGCGCGCCTGGCGCACGGCCACACACAAGGGGGTTGAGCCTGCGTGGGCTTCAATCCCCTTTTTCCTTTGCGAGCGAAGAAAAGCCATGACTTCATCGGATCCCCAAGACCTGCAAGCCCTGGTCGACAGCGCCCAGGCGTTGTTTGCCCAAAGCGCCACTCCGGCCGATCTGGAAAACGCCAAGGCCCAGTTTCTGGGCAAAGCCGGGCGTTTGACCGAGCTCATGAAGGGCATGGCCAGCTTGAGCGTGGAGGAGAAGAAAACCCGCGGAGCGGCCATCAACCAGGCCAAGCAAGCCATCGAGGCTGCTTTGCAAACGCGCCGCCAAGCCTTGGCCGACGCCGAGCTCGCGCAGCAACTCAAGGCCGAGTCGCTCGATGTCACCTTGCCCGGTCGCGCCCGCGCGCGCGGCGGCTTGCACCCCGTGAGCCTCACCTTAGGGCGCATCGAGGCCATCTTTGGCTCCATGGGCTTTGAAGTCGCGCAGGGCCCCGAAATCGAGACCGACTGGTTCAACTTCACCGCGCTCAACACCCCGCAGGATCACCCCGCGCGCTCTATGCACGACACCTTCTATGTGGAAGGTGGCTACCTCCTGCGCACCCACACGAGCCCCATGCAAATTCGCCACGCGGTGCAGCACGTCAAGCGCTACCGCGCGCAGCTCGATGCGGGCGAGAGCATGCCCGAGATTCGCGTGATCGCGCCCGGGCGCACCTACCGCGTGGACAGCGACGCCACCCACTCCCCCATGTTCCACCAGTGCGAAGGCCTGTGGATTGGCGAGGCCGTGAGCTTCAAAGATTTGAAAGTCGTCTTCACCGATTTTTGCCGCACCTTCTTCGAAAGCGACGATCTCGTGCTGCGCTTTCGCCCAAGTTTCTTCCCCTTCACCGAGCCCAGCGCCGAAGTCGACATCCAGTTCCAGCACGGGCCCCTGGCCGGACGCTGGCTCGAAGTGGCCGGCTCGGGCCAAGTGCACCCCAACGTCGTGCGCAACATGGGGCTCGACCCCGAGCGCTACATCGGCTTTGCCTTTGGCATGGGCCCAGACCGCCTGACCATGCTGCGCTATGGCGTCAACGATTTGCGCCTCTTCTTTGACGGCGACATGCGCTTTCTGAGCCAATTCCAGTCCGCCCACGCCTGAGGACCCGCCATGCAATTCCCCGAGTCCTGGTTGCGCGAATTCTGCAACCCCCCCCTGAGTACCCAACAACTCGCCGACACCCTCACCATGGCCGGCCTCGAAGTCGAGGAACTCGCCCCGGTTGCGCCGCCCTTTGCCCAAGTGGTGGTAGGCCATATCCTGAGCGTGGCGCCGCACCCCGATGCCGATCGCCTGCGCGTCTGCCAGGTCGATGTCGGGCAGGGCGAGCCTCTGCAAATTGTGTGTGGTGCGCCCAACGCCCGGGCCGACCTCAAAGTGCCCTGCGCCCTGGTCGGCGCCGAACTCCCTCCGGGTGAAGACGGCAAGCCCTTTCGCATCAAACTCGGCAAGCTGCGCGGCGTCGAGAGCCAAGGCATGCTTTGCTCGGCACGCGAACTGCACCTGAGTGAGGACCACGGCGGCCTCTTGGAGCTCGAAGCCTCTGCCCCCGTGGGCCAGAACATTCGCGAGCACTTGCGGCTCGACGACACCCTCTTCACCCTCAAACTCACACCCAACCTCGCGCATTGCCTGAGCGTCTACGGTATCGCGCGTGAAGTGGCCGCGCTCACCGGCGCCCCCCTGCAAACGCCGAACATCGCGCCGGTGGCCGTCAACGGCAAAGCCCAGCGCAAGGTGCACATTGAAGCCACAGACTTGTGCGGGCGCTTTAGCGGCCGCGTGGTGGAGAACGTCAACCCCAAGGCTCAAACACCGGCCTGGATGGTCGAGCGCCTCGCGCGCTGCGGCCAGCGCAGCGTCAACCCGCTGGTCGACATCTCCAACTATGTGATGTTCGAGTACGGCCGTCCCTCGCACATCTTTGACCTCGACAAAATCCATGGCGACCTGCGGGTGCGCTGGGGCCAAGCGGGCGAGACCTTAAAACTCCTCAATGGCAACACCATCACCCTGGACGATCAAGTGGGCGTGATTGCCGACGACCAAGCCGTGGAGTCCCTCGCCGGCATCATGGGCGGCGACGCCACAGCCGTGAGCGACAGCACGCGCCACATCTACATCGAAGCCGCCTTCTGGTGGCCCGCCGCCGTGGCCGGGCGCTCGCGGCGCTTTAACTTCAGCACCGACGCTGGCCACCGCTTTGAGCGTGGGGTCGATCCCGCGCTCACCATTGAGCACATCGAGCGCATCACCCAACTCGTGCTCGACATCTGCGGCACCCCGCAGAGCCGCGTGGGCCCGATGGACGACCAAGCGCCCAACTTGCCCCAAGCCAAGCCCGTCACCCTGCGCGTCGCGCGTGCGGTCAAGGTGCTGGGCATGGAGTTGAGCCAAGCCCGCATGGCCGATGCACTGCGCGGCCTGGGCCTGCCCGTGACCGAAGGGGAGGGCAGTCTCACGGTGGTGCCACCGAGCTACCGCTTTGACCTGCAGATCGAGGAAGACCTCATCGAGGAAGTCGCCCGCATGGTGGGCTACGACCACTTACCCACCACGCCACCGCGCGCGCCCATCACCGCGCGCGTGCGCCCTGAGGGCGAGCGCAACCCGCACACCCTGCGCCACTTACTCGCGGGCTTGGGCTACCAAGAGACCATCAACTTCAGCTTTGTCGAAGCGCGTTGGGAGCACGAACTCGCGGGCAACCCCGATCCCATCCGCTTACTCAACCCGATTGCCAGCCCCATGAGCGTCATGCGCTCGTCCTTGCTCGGCTCCTTGTTGCAAGTCCTCAAGTTCAACCTCGACCGCAAGGCCAACCGCCTGCGCGTCTTTGAAATCGGCCGCGTGTTTCGCAAAGACGCCCGCGTGCCCGAGAGCGACACCACCGTGGCCGGCATCGACCAGCCCATGCGCGTGGCCGGTTTGGCCTACGGCGCGAGCCAGCCCCTGCAATGGGGCCAGCGCGATGCGGGGGTGGATTTCTATGATGTCAAAGCCGACGTCCAAGCCCTGCTCGCCCCCCGCGAAGCCCAGTTTGAAGTCGCCGAGCATCCCGCTTTGCATCCGGGGCGCTGCGCGCGCATCGTGCTCGATGGCCAGACCATTGGGCACCTGGGCGAGCTACACCCCCGCTGGCGCCAAGCCTGGGAACTCCCCCAGGCCCCAGTCCTCTTTGAACTCGCCCTCGACCCCGTGCTCACGCGGGTCGTGCCACAAGCCAGCGGCGTCTCGCGCTTTCCTGCCGTGGAGCGTGACATCGCCGTGATCGTGGGCGAGCGCGTGAGCCACGCGGCCCTCATGCAGGCCATCGAAAGCGCCTCCACCGGGGGGCTGCTCAAGCACGCCGTGCTCTTTGACGTCTACCGCCCCAAAGCCGCCCAAGCCGGTATGGCCCTCGACGAAAAAAGCCTGGCCGTGCGACTTACCCTGCACAGCGATGAAGCCACCCTACAGGAAGTCCAGATTGACGCGGCCGTGCAAGCGGTGTTGAAATCATTGGCCGAGCAAGTCGGGGCCCGTTTGCGGGCCTAAGGAGCGCAGTATGGAACTCTCATTTGAAACCCTCGAAACCCCAGCCCTGACCAAAGCGCAGCTGGCGGAACTCCTCTTTGAACAACTCGGCCTCAACAAGCGCGAGTCCAAAGACCTGATCGACGCTTTCTTCGACCTCATCTGCCAGAGCCTTGTCAATGGCGAGGACATCAAGATCTCCGGGTTTGGCAATTTCCAAATTCGCACCAAAGCCCCCCGCCCGGGGCGCAACCCCCGCACCGGCGAAGCCATTCCCATCGAAGCCCGCCGTGCCGTGACCTTTCACGCCAGCTCCAAGCTCAAAGACCAAATTCAGGGTGGCAGCGCGCCCCAAATTGAGGCCTGAGCGTCTTTTTTTTGCGATTTACCCCTCAAGGCGGATGCCAAGCTGACGAATTTCGGGTAACCTCTGCGCTCCCGTTTTCAAGTCACTGATTCGCATGGAGAATCCGCTCCCACCCATCCCTGCCAAACGCTACTTCACCATTGGTGAGGTGAGCGAGCTGTGTGGCGTCAAGCCGCACGTGCTGCGCTATTGGGAGCAGGAATTCACCCAGCTGCGGCCCATGAAGCGGCGGGGCAATCGGCGCTACTACCAGCACCATGAAGTGCTCATGATTCGCCGCATCCGCGATCTGCTCTACGATCAGGGCTTCACCATCAGCGGCGCGCGCAACAAGCTTGCCGAAATCGTCCAACACGAACGCGACAGCCGACGCAACCAAGCCGGCGTGATCGACATCGATTTGGTGGACGATCCCCAGCTCCAAGACAAACTCCACGATGTCCCACGCGAGCCCTTGGCCCTCGCGCCCCAGGAAGCCTGGCACCAACTGCGCCGCGAACTCGCACAAATTCGCGATCTCCTCTCCTAATTCTTCGGGCTTTTTCAAACGCCCGCACAGAGTGGGTGCTGCGCCTAGGCTATAATGGCCTTCTTCGGCGTGTAGCGCAGCCTGGTAGCGCACTTGCATGGGGTGCAAGGGGTCGCGAGTTCGAATCCCGCCACGCCGACCATCTCTCCCAAAGGGGCTAGTTGCTTTTCAGCAACCAGCCCCTTTTTTATTGGCGCCTGCACGATAACCAAGCGCAGGCGAGGGCCTGATGACGCACCACCGTCACGAGGCCCGTTCGAATCATCCCGAGCGCGTGCGTGGCGACCTGAAATACAGGCGCTCAAATACATTAATTTAGAGTTAGTCATTCATTCGGTAATTTAATTTTAAATAACTAATGATGGTCATTTATTTATCCCCTTGTGGGTGAATCCGATTTGAAATCAGTGCCGCACGAAGGTATTACACAGATAATTCATGGCATTTTTGTAGTACCAATAAATTAAATAATATAAAAATCAAAGAGAAAAAGATTCCTTAAGTATGCTTTATGGAGAGAAAATTGGGTAGTATTGGGTCATTCTTGCAGTGCACACTGCTTTTTTCACCTGTCCGAATGAGGATTGCATGTCCAAACTCACCCGCTATTACCCCATCTCCGGTGGCAACTTCACCGACTTCTCGGTCGATTACAGAGAGGTCAGCCTTGCTGGCGAAAGCATCTTCTTCAAGGGCACGAGTCAACCC
>VEQC01000080.1 GCA_018883455.1 Limnohabitans sp.
TGACTGAACCCCACGACCTGCCTGAACCGGATGCGCGCTGCGATGCGGTGCGCATTGGCATTGTGTCGGTGAGCGACCGCGCGAGCGCGGGGACTTATGAAGACAAAGGCCTGCCCGCGCTGCGCGATTGGTTGGGCCGCGCGCTCTACAACCCCTTGCACTTTGAGGCCCGCTTGATTCCGGATGAGCAGGCGCAAATCAGCCAGGCCTTGATTGAGTTGGTGGACGCGGGCTGCGCGCTCGTGCTCACCACCGGTGGCACCGGGCCCGCCCTGCGTGATGTCACGCCCGAGGCCACGCTGGCCGTGGCCGATCGAGAGATGCCGGGCTTTGGCGAACAGATGCGCCAGGTGAGCCTGAAATTCGTGCCCACGGCCATTCTCTCGCGCCAGGTGGCGGTGATTCGGGGGCAGTGCCTGATCATCAATCTGCCGGGTCAGCCCAAATCGATTCAGGAAACCTTGGGCGGTTTGCGCCGCGCGGATGGATCGGTGGAGGTGCCCGGTATTTTTGCGGCCGTGCCCTATTGCATTGATTTGCTCGGGGGCCCCTATCTTGAGACGCGCGACGAATTTTGCGCGGGCTGGCGGCCCAAAACGGCCCTGCACTCCCGCCGCACCTAGAGGCCGGTCAGTCGAGCAGTTGGTTGATGCGCTCGGCGGAGAAATTCTCGTTTTTGGCGGCGTCGGCGGGCAGGTTGTTGCCCTGACCATTGACCTGCGCAGCGGCGAGCTTCTCCAGGGTCTGCCAGAGCAAGGCGATTTGGTGCTCTTGCGCGGCGGCGTTGTCGATCAAGCCACGCATGGCTTGGCTCAGGGGATCGTCGTTTTGCGTCACCCCGTAGGCGGAGAAGCCCATTTTGGAGGCGACTTCCTCTCGCTTGGCGTCTTGTTCGGCTTGAATGACGCGGGCTGGGTTGCCCACCGCAGTGGCGCCTGCGGGCACGGGTTTGGTGACCACGGCGTTGCTGCCGATTTTGGCCCCATCGCCCACGGTAAAGCCCCCCAGCACCTTGGCGCCCGCGCCCACGACCACATCACGCCCGAGGGTGGGGTGGCGCTTGGTGCCTTTGTAGAGTGAGGTGCCGCCCAAAGTGACGCCTTGGTAGATGGTGCAGCCGTCGCCAATCTCGGCGGTCTCGCCCACCACCACGCCCATGGCGTGGTCAAAAAACACCCGCTCGCCAATGCGCGCGCCGGGGTGAATTTCAATGCCGGTGAGGAAGCGGGAGAGGTGGGAGATGAAGCGGCCCAACCATTTGAACCCGCCACCCCAGCAGGCGTGCGCGATGCGGTGGAGAAACAGGGCGTGCAGTCCGGGATAGCAAGTGAGCACTTCCCAACGGCTACGCGCAGCGGGGTCGCGCTCAAGAATGCAATCGATGTCGGAGCGGAGTCGGGCAAACATGAGCCCGATTATCCTCTGCCGCTGGAATGCGCGCGCATTTGCTTGGCAATCCCGCGCAGGATGTGGATTTCCTCTTCAGTGAGCTGGGCCCGGTTGAAGAGTTGTTGTAGGCGGGGCATGAGTTTTTTGGGGCTGGCGGGGTCGAGAAAACCGATCTCGACCAAGGCCGTCTCCCAATGCGCGAGCATGCCCGCCACGTGCTCGGCGCTGGCCAAGGGGTTGGGCGGGGGCACCGCGTCTGGTCCGCTGGCTGAGGGCAGCGCGAAGCCGCCTAGGGCCTGGCGCCACTCGTAGGCGATGACTTGCAGCGCCGAGGCGAGGTTGAGGGAGCCAAACTGGGGATCGGTGGGGATGCTCAGGCAGACGTGGCAGCGGTAGACATCCTCGTTTTTCATGCCATGGCGCTCCGAGCCAAACAAAAACGCCACGCCCAGCGGGGCCGGGTTGGCCTGGGGCAGGCGTGCGAGGTGCTCGCGCGGGCCCTCGGTGGGGGGGCCAAAGTCGCGCGGGGTCATGGCGGTGGCGCAGAGGTGGCTCACGCCGTCCAAGGCTTCGTCAAGGGTATCGACTATGCGGGCCTGGCGCAGCACGTCCAAGGCACCGCTGGCGCGCTGGATGGTCTCTTCCCGGCGCAGCACATTGGCCCAACGCGGCCGCACGAGGACCAAATCGTCAAAACCCATGACTTTCATGGCGCGGGCGGCCGCGCCAACGTTGCCGGCGTGGCTGGTTTCAATAAGGATGAAGCGGGTTTTCATGGCGGCGTAAAATGCACGTATTGTCGCTCCCGCATCGCCGGGGGTCCCTTCCTGCTCTTCTTACAACCTCATGTCGTCCTCTTCCATACACCCCATGCTC
Organism: Limnohabitans sp.; assembly: GCA_018883455.1. GTDB lineage: Bacteria > Pseudomonadota > Gammaproteobacteria > Burkholderiales > Burkholderiaceae_C > Limnohabitans. The sequence goes on from VEQC01000080.1 coordinate 2,266, forward strand.
AACATGGCCGTCAAGGCCGCACGCGCTGCCGGCGCCATCATCAACCGCGCGGCGCTTGACGTCGAAGCCGTGCGGGTGTCGCAAAAGGACGCCAATGACTTTGTGACCGAGGTGGATCACGCGAGTGAGCAAGCCATTGTCGAGACCCTGCTCAACGCTTACCCGGATCACGGCATTCTGGCCGAGGAGAGCGGCACCACCTTGGGCAACCCCAAAGCCGATCATGTGTGGATCATCGACCCGCTCGATGGCACGACCAACTTCATTCACGGCTTTCCGGTTTACTGCGTGAGCATTGCGCTGAGCGTGCGCAACAAGATTGAGCAGGCGGTGGTGTATGACCCCACGCGCAATGACCTCTTCACGTCCACCCGGGGGCGCGGGGCGTTCTTGAACGACCGACGCATTCGGGTGAGCAAGCGCACGCGGCTCTCGGAGTGCCTGATCTCCACCGGTTTCCCCTACCGCCCCGGCGACGACGTGGCGCGCTATCTCCAGCTCATGGGCGAGATGATGAAGCGCACCGCGGGCCTGCGCCGCCCGGGCGCAGCGGCGCTTGACCTGGCCTACGTGGCTGCGGGCTTTAGCGATGGTTTCTTTGAACTGGGCCTGCAACCCTGGGACATGGCCGCGGGCTCGCTGTTGATCACAGAGGCTGGCGGCTTGGTGGGCAACTTCACGGGTGAGTCCGACTACCTGCACTTCAAAGAGTGCATGGCCGCCAACCCCAAGATCTACGCGCAACTCGTCCCCATCCTCTCGCCGTACTCGCATTTCGCACCGGCGGCTTAAAACGGGGGGGCGGGATGCGCCTAACCCCCCGCACGCAAGCCTAAATGGTCGCGGCGAAGTTGATTACCAACGAATTCGATGCCATGCCCGCTGAGGCGCAATCGAGCAGATTCTGTTTTGGCAAACTGAACCTTGCCTGATGCCAGCCATAGCCATCGCGAAACTTTGGCGCCAGGTTTCAAGTGTGCTGACAAGACTTGTAGAGTCGACTGACGTTTGGCAATCACATTGCTGACCTGATTGTCCTTGGCCGCGTGCGCCTCTAGAGCAACGGTAACTTTGTTGAGCCCAACACCAACCAAGTAATCCCAACGGTTTTCTTGTGGGTGAGAATGTCGGGTGGCAGCGTCTAAATCAAGACTGTCGGTCAACTGGGGACGCAGCTCTCGCTCGATCAGCCCGATGTGATCAGGGGTCAATGCCGTGAGACCGTTTTGAACTGCCCCCAGCAATAAGGAGCCCGGTTTCAAAGCATTGCGTAGGGGGGTGAGGCGTGAGCGGGCTTGCGCTGGGCTCATGTGGCGCTTTCGTTGACGGCTTGTCGAACCGCCGCGCCAAAACGTGAAGCGTACTCGGTGAGGCCGCCCCATTCCGCTGTCACCATGTCTTGGGCATCGGGGTCTAGGCTCGAGATGTCGATGGATTCGATTTGTGAGCTGTCACGCATGAATTGGAAGGCATGGGCTTTGAAGTTTTTCGTCAACGCGGTCTCGGCCATTTCGCGCATGGCTAGGCTATGGGGCAAGTCAAAAGCATCGCATACCAAGGTCCAACTGGAGCCGCATTCTTGAAGCCTGCGCATCATCCAGAGCAGGGTCAGGACATGTGGCGAGTGGGTGGCGAGCACCACCCGATGGCCGCGTGCCACGAGATTGAGCACCAACAACAACACGGCGGTAATGGCTTTGGGATGCAAACCCATTTCGGGCTCTTCAATCACGACCCATTGAATCTCGGAGGAGGCAAGCGAGTGCTGAGGGAGCAACAAACGGTAGAGGCCAAGCATTAAGGGGGTGAACTCACGCTGGCCTGCTGTCCATGTTTGATAGGGAAGGCATACCTCCGTGCCGTGGCGAAGCCCCAGTCGCTTGGTGTGTTGGCGTGCGTCTTCCTCCATTCCGACGCGCCCCCCGTGGAAGATGGCGTCGTCAATTTTTTGTTGGATTTCAGGGGCGAATTTTGTTTCAAGGGGAAAGAGTTGACCCGCGTTTTTGGTATTGAATTGGTCAAAGAGTTGCTGGCTAAAGAGCCGCGCCACCGCTGGCGTCTCTGCGCCTAGTTTCTGAAATGGCAAGGCCCAGCCGTCGGCCAATAGCAACGATCGGTGCGCAGGAATGAACAGCACTTGCTCTGCGCTGGCGCCAATGCGCGACAAATTCTGGAGGGTGATGGATTGATTGTGCAAGGAGACCTGAGAGAGCCCCTCCTTCCAGGCGGAGGCCATCCCACTGCCAAAGAGGAGATCCATCAAGGCCTCGGGTCGGTCGGTGGGGTGCCCCGCAGAATGGAGGGCTGCAACCACATGCTTGCCGTCGAGCGCAACTTTGAGCCATTGCAACGCCAAACTTTTGCCCACGCCTTGGGGACCCACCAATACAGTGAGGTCGCCCAATGAGAGATCGACTTGGGCGAGATGCGCAAACTGACGGATAGAGAGCATTTGGATCCCTTTGGGTTTTTGCTGTGGGGCGCTTGGTGCAGGGTTCATCATGGCCTCTGTGAATTAGGCCCGTAGGGCCCATTGTGAAATTGGCAAACCCGAAAGGGAGGAAGTGGCGATCGCGTCAGGAGGACGCATCACTTGACGTGCGACACATTAGCCCTGCTTGTCCTTTCTTGCCAAAGGACAAGGATATATTTCATTCTGCGGATTGGCTTAGTCATCGGCATATTTGGCCGTCAAATGCCCGCTGGCCGGCCGGAGGGCGCTTTGTGCGGCGCGTCACCCCAGGGCCCGATGGGCATGCCAGTCTGCCTATTTCCAACGAAAAGTGAGGGGACGGCCTGAGGCAGGATAATTGGGGATTCGTTGGGCGTCTTCGTGGCTCAACCGCACAACATAGTTCGACGCACAGATGGCCCTTCCCGCAGATTCTCAGGCTTCGTCCGCCCCTTCCCCGCCGGAGGCGGCATCCTACGCTGGGCACACGCCCATGATGCAGCAATACCTCGCGTTGAAGGCGGGGTATCCGGATACCTTGTTGTTCTACCGCATGGGCGACTTTTACGAGTTGTTTTTTGCGGATGCGGAGAAGGCGGTGCGTTTGCTCGACATCACGCTCACCACGCGTGGGCAGTCGGCCGGCCAGCCGGTGGTGATGGCGGGGGTGCCGTTTCATTCGGTGGAGACTTACCTCGCGCGGCTCATCAAGCTGGGGGAATCGGTGGCGATTTGCGAGCAGGTGGGCGATGTGGCCACGAGCAAGGGGCCGGTGGAGCGCAAGGTGGTGCGGGTGGTCACGCCGGGCACGCTGACCGAGAGCACCCTGCTGTCGGAAAAAAATGAGGCTTATGTTCTGGCGGTGCACCAAGGCGGGCGCAGTGGCGCAGCCGATGGCTGTGGGCTCGCCTGGTTGTCGGTGACGGAGGGACGGGTGTATTTGGCGCAGTGCGCCTTGGACGCGCTGCCCGACTGGATCACCCGAGTGGCGCCACAGGAGTTGGTCTACAGCGCAGAGGTATCACCCGCGTTCGAGCAGGGCTTGCGTGCGCTCGCGCAGCCCTTGGGGCTGCCGCTGCAAGTGCGCCCCGCTTGGCAGTTTGACGCGGGCTTAGGCGAGCGCGAACTGCTCCAGCACTTGCAGGCCGCCTCACTCGCGAGCTGGCACGCCGATGGCCTGCCGCAGGCCCATGCCGCGGCCGCCGCACTCTTGGCTTACGCCCAACACACCCAGGGCCGGGCGCTCACGCATGTGCATGGTGTGCAGGTGATGCGCGACGATGCGCACCTCGATTTGCCCGCCACCACCCGCCGCAATTTGGAGCTGGTGCAGACTTTGCGTGGCGAGGATTCGCCCACGCTGTTTTCGCTGTTAGACACCTGCATGACCGGCATGGGCAGCCGCGCGCTCAAGCGCTGGCTGCTGCAGCCCCCGCGCGAGCGGGCCCACGCGCAGGCCCGGCTCACGGCCATTGCCGCCTTGCAAGCCGAAGGCGCGCAGGGCAGCGCGTATGGGCGTTTGCGCAACGCGCTCAAGGGCCTGGGGGATGTGCAGCGCATTGGGGCGCGCGTGGCCTTACGCCAGGTGCGCCCGCGTGAGCTCGTCGCGTTAGGGCAAGCCTTGGCGCGCAGCCGCGAGCTCACGCCCCTCATGCCCGCCGCGCCGCTCCTGGATGAATTGGCGCAGGGCTTGCGCATGGACCCCGCCTGCGGCGCCCGCATTGTGCAGACCATTGCCCTCGAGCCCGCCCCACTGGTGCGCGATGGGGGGGTGATTGCCGATGGGTTTGACGCCGAGCTCGATGAGTTGCGCGGCATTCAGACCAATTGCGATGGCTTTTTGCTTGAGCTCGAAGCGCGCGAGCGCACGCGCACGGGCATTGCCAATTTGCGCGTGCAGTTCAACAAGGTGCACGGGTTTTTCATTGAGGTCACGCAAGGCCAGCTTGACAAGGTGCCGGGCGACTACCAACGCCGCCAAACGCTCAAGAACGCCGAGCGCTTCATCACGCCCGAGCTCAAGGCGTTTGAGGACAAGGCCCTGAGCGCGCAGGAGCGGGCCTTGGCGCGCGAACGCCTGATTTACGAGGCCTTGCTCGACGCTTTGCAAGCCCATGTGCCGGCCATCACGCAGGTGGCGGAGGCGCTCGCAGCGCTCGATGCGCTGTGCGCGCTGGCCGAGCGAGGCCACACGCTGGGCTGGTGCCAGCCGGAGTTTGTCAAAACGCCTTGCATTGAAATTCGCCAAGGCCGCCACCCGGTGGTGGAGGCGCGTCTGGCCGAGTGGACGGGCAGCGGGCGGGGAGCCAAGACCTTCATTGCCAACGACACGCTCATGGGGCCGCAGCAGCGCATGCAAATCATCACCGGACCCAACATGGGCGGTAAGTCCACCTACATGCGCCAGGTTGCCATCATTGTGTTGCTCGCGAGCATGGGCAGTCAGGTGCCCGCGAGCGCTTGCCGCTTGGGGCCGATTGACGCGATTCACACCCGCATTGGTGCGGCCGACGATTTGGCCAACGCGCAATCGACTTTCATGCTGGAGATGACTGAGGCGGCGCAAATTCTGCACAGCGCAAGCGCCAACAGCTTGGTGCTGATGGATGAGATCGGGCGCGGCACCTCCACCTTTGACGGCTTGGCGCTGGCCAGTGGCATTGCCACGCACTTGCATGACAAGACGCAGTCTTTCACGCTGTTTGCGACGCACTACTTTGAGCTGACCGATTTCCCGGCCACGCACCGCGCGGCGGTGAACATGCATGTGAGCGCGGCGGAGAATGGCAACCAAATTGTGTTCCTGCACGAATTGCAGCCCGGGCCGGCGAGCCGCAGTTACGGGATTCAGGTGGCGCGCTTGGCGGGCATGCCCGCGAGTGTGCTGCAACACGCACGGCATGCCTTGAGTGCGTTAGAGGCCGGCGCCAACGCGCAACGCGCCCAAGTCGATCTCTTTGCTGCCCCGCCGGAAGCGGAGGTGTCAGCCCCGCACCCGGTGCAGGCGCGACTTGCCGAAGTCAACCCCGATGCGCTCACGCCGCGTGACGCGCTCGATGTGCTCTATCAACTCAAGAAGCTCCTCTAATGGCCCGTCCCCTGATCGTCTTCTCGCACGGCAACAGTTTTCCGGCGAGCACCTACCGCAAGGTCTTTGAGGGCCTGCGGGTGCGCGGCTTTGATGTGAAGGCCGTGGAGAAGTTTGGCCATGACCCGAAATACCCGGTGAGCAATAACTGGCCTCACCTGGTGGCGCAACTGGGCGACTTTGTGCAGCCGCTCGCGCGCAAAGCGCCGGTGCTGCTGGTGGGCCATTCGTTGGGCGGCTTTTTGAGCCTGATGACGGCGGCCAAGCACCCCGAATGGGTGCGCGGCGTGGTGATGCTTGACTCGCCCTTGGTGGCGGGGTGGCGGGCCAATTTGGTGCGGGTGGGTAAATCGCTCTCCATCATCCGGCCTTTCTCGCCGGGTGCCAAGAGCCACAAACGGCGCACGAGCTGGGCCAGCGAGGAGGAGGCGCTGGCGCACTTTGCCGCCAAGCGTCAGTTTGCGCGTTGGGACCCCGAGGTGTTGCGCGACTATATTCGCTATGGCACGCGCGATGAGCTCACGCCCCAAGGCACGCGGCGGGTGCTGACGTTTGATCGGGAGATCGAGACGGCGATCTACACCACCTTACCCGATCACATCGAGAGTTACTTGCGGCAGCACCCCTTGCAGTGCAAAGCCGCCTTGGTGGGCGGTATTTTGTCGCGCGAGTTAAAGCAGGCGGGGATGCGCTTTACGCGCCACATCACCAAGGGTCGGGTGATCATGCTCGATGGCACGCACCTCTTTCCAATGGAGCATCCCTTGGTGACGGCGGCGGCCATTGAAACGGCTTGGCTCAACCTGCGCGCTTGAGCGTTTTCGCGCAGCACGGGCGTTAGGCGTAGCGAACCTGCGCAGCGTCAGTTGAAGTGCGAGCCCAAGCGAGGCAATTGGCAGGGTCAGGCGTGCCAGTTGACCCAACCGAAATGGGCGGTGAGCAAGACCACCACCCCAAAGGCGATGCGGTACCAAGCAAAGGGCACAAAGCGGTGGTGCGCGACATAGCGCAGTAGCCAGCGTACGCAGACCCAGGCGCTGAGAAAGGCAAAGGCCAGGCCCACGCCAAAGAGTGGCGCGTCATCCCAACTGAGCCACTCGCGCTCTTTGTAGAGGCTATAGGCCCCCGCACCGATGAGGGTGGGGATGGCGAGAAAGAACGAAAACTCGGTGGCCGCAGGGCGCGAGAGGCCCAGGAGCATGCCCCCGATGATGGTCGCACCACTGCGGCTCGTCCCTGGCACCATGGCCAAGCACTGCACCAGGCCGACTTTGAGGGCATCGCGCCAGCCCATGTCCTCCACGCGCTCGATGCGCACCGCCGTCTCGCTGCGGCGCTCAGCCCAGAGGATGATGAAGCCCCCCAAGATGAAGGTGGTGGCCACCACCTCGGCGGTGAAGAGGTGGGCCTTGATGAATTTGCCCAACAGCAGACCCAAGATGACGGCGGGGAAAAAGGCGATGAGCACGTGGGTGACAAAGCGGCGCGCTGGCGCATCATGCGGCAAGCCGCGCAGCACGGCGAGGATTTTTTGCGCGTAGACGAGGATGACGGCAAAGATGGCCCCGGTCTGGATGGCGATCTCAAAGACTTTGGCTTTCTCGTCCTGAAAACCGAGTAACGCGCCCGCGAGGATCAGGTGCCCCGTGGAGGAGATGGGCAAAAACTCGGTTAAGCCCTCGACCACCCCCATGATGGCGGCCTTGAGTAGCAATTCGACGTCCACGCCTCACCCCTTTGGTTGCAAACCCCGCATTATCACCCGCCCCGCTGGCGGCACAGGCCGCGCTAGAGCAGCACCAGGGCCCAGGTGGCGGCGGCGAGCCACAAGCTCATGAAGACGGCCGCGCTGCCCAAATCTTTGGCCGCCCCCGACAAGGGATGGAGGTCTTTGGAGATGCGGTCGATGGCTTTTTCAATGCCGGTATTCAAGAGTTCGACCACCAGGACCGCCCCCCAAGACCCGATGAGCAAGACACGCTCGACGGGGGTCTGGCCCGCGTACAGGGCCAAGGGAATGAGCACGAGGCTCAGGAGCACCTCCACCCGAAAGGCTTCCTCATGCCGCCAGGCAAAGCGCAGGCCACGCCACGAATAGCCCAAGGTTTGCAAGAGGCGGCGACGCACAAAGCCCCCCGCGATTGACGCGTTGGAGGGGGTTTCTTGGCTGCCGTGGGGACCGTGGGGAGAGGGGGAATGCTCAGACATGAAACGGTTGCAAACTCTTCACATTCGCCATCATGCCAGTTTTATGGGGCGCTGGGTGACACCTGAGTGTCCGCCCTGTCTCGCCCACCGGCGGGAGGGCCTGCGGGTAAGCCCTAAAATCGGGGCATGAGCCAAGCCAGTCCCCCCGCGTCCAAAGCCAGCCATTTTCTGCGTCAAATCATTGAGCAAGACCTCGCGCAAGGCACCTACGCCCAGCGCCGGTGGGGGGGAAGCCCTGGGGACGCGGCGCACCACGCCAAGGGCGAGCCCGATGTGGCCAAGATCCGCACCCGCTTTCCGCCCGAGCCCAATGGGTATTTGCACGTGGGGCACGCCAAGAGCATTTGCCTGAATTTTGGCCTGGCACGCGATTACGGCGGCGTGTGCCATCTGCGTTTTGATGACACCAACCCCGAGAAAGAGGACACGGAGTTTGTCAACAGCATTGTGGACGCCGTGCGGTGGTTGGGCTTTGATTGGGCGCAACCGGGCCAGCCCGCGGGCAGCGCCGCGCCCTTCCAGGCGAGCGATTACTTTGACTTCATGTACCGCGCGGCCGAGTACTTGATTGAGGCGGGCCACGCCTATGTGGACGAGCAAAGCGCGCAAGACATGCGCGCCAACCGCGGCGACTTCACCACGCCCGGGAAAAACAGCCCTTACCGTGACCGCACACCGGCCGAGAACCTCGCGCGTTTTCGCGAAATGCGCGATGGCCAGCACCCCGATGGGGCGATGGTCTTGCGCGCCAAGATCGACATGGCCAGCCCCAATATCAACCTGCGAGATCCTGCGATTTATCGCATCCGCCACGCCGAGCACCACCACACCGGCGCGCGCTGGTGCATCTACCCGATGTACACCTTTGCGC
>VEQC01000284.1 GCA_018883455.1 Limnohabitans sp.
GGTGCAGGCGCTGCGCGCGCAAGACGGCCTCTACGCGGTGCGCGTGGCCGATGCACAGCAGAGTAGCTGGGTGGTGCCTGGCGCGCTCTGGCAAACGAGCGTGGCCGCCACCGAACGCGCGGCGGTGGTGCAAGCCATTGGGGCGGTGAACACGCGCTGGATCACCCTCACCGTCACGGAGAAGGCCTACACACCGGCCTTGGCCCAGCTGCTGGTCGACGGCCTGCGCGTGCGCTGGCAGGCCGGGCACGCGGGTTTGACGATCGCCTCTTGCGACAACTTGCCCGCCAATGGGCAGCGCTTGCAGTCCTTGGTGCGCGAAGCAATCCAGGAGCACGCCCTGCGCGACTGGGTCGACGCCCACTGCGCCTTTCCCTGCAGCATGGTAGACCGCATCGTGCCCGCCACCAGCCTGGCTTTGTGTGAGGCTGTCGAGCGCGAGTTGGGCGTGCAAGACCCGACGGCGTTGGGCGTAGAGGCGTTTTGGGAATGGGTAATTGAAGACAATTTGGCCGATCCGCGGGACGCCCAACTCCTGGCCGCGCAGGGCGTGCGCGTCACGCCCCAGGTGTCGGTGTTTGAAGACGCCAAACTGCGCATGCTCAACGGCAGCCATTCCGCCATGGCGCTGATGGGGGCCGTCACGGGTCGAGCGTGCATTGCTGACGTGGTGGGTACCCCCTCCATCCGTAGCTTTATCGAGCGGCTGATGACACGCGAAGTGGCCCCTCACTTGCAACGTCACGATTGGGCAGAGTACCGCGACGCGCTGCTCGCGCGCTTTGCGAACCCGTATCTCCAACACAGCGTGCACCAAATCGCCACCGACAGCTCACTCAAAATCCCCCTGCGCTGGGTGCCGAGCATTGAGGCCCAATTGGCGCGTGGCGGCAGCATTGAGCACCACGCCTTTGCCGCCGCTGTTTGGCTACGCTACGGACTCGCCCAAGACGAGCAGGGCATGCCTTACCCCCTCAACGACCCGCAAGCCAATGGGTTGCTCGCCAATGCCGCCTTGCAGCGTGAAGCCCCTGAGGAGAGCCTCCAGGGCCTGCTCACACGCCGTGATTTCTGGGGCTCTCACCTCCCCCACCATGAACACTGGCACGCGCGCGTCGCCCACTGGCACCGCATGGTGCTCGCGCGAGGCGTTGACCGTGCCGTGCAGCAACTCTTGGATACCTTCCCATGAAAATCACCGCCGCTCGCGTCATTGTTTGCTGCCCTGGCCGCAATTTCGTCACCCTCAAAATCGAGACCGATCAAGGACTCACGGGGGTGGGGGACGCCACACTCAACGGCCGAGAACTGGCCGTGGCCAGCTATTTGCAAGACCATGTACTGCCCTGCTTGATCGGGCGCGACCCCCAACAAATCGAAGACATCTGGCAATACCTCTATAAAGGAGCCTACTGGCGGCGCGGCCCCGTGACCATGAGCGCGATTGCGGCGGTGGACACGGCCCTGTGGGACATCAAAGCCAAGATGGCTGGCATGCCCCTCTACCAACTCCTGGGGGGGCGCAGCCGCACCGGGGTGATGGTTTATGGTCACGCCACGGGGCGAGACATTGCCGAGACGGTGGACGAGGTGCTGCGCCACCGGGAAGAAGGCTACCAAGCCATTCGCGCGCAAAGTGGGGTACCGGGGCTTGAGAAGGTGTATGGCGTGAGCACCACGCAGCGCATGTACGAGCCAGCCGATGGCAACTTGCCGAACGAGCACGACTGGGACAGCGCCAAATACCTGCGCCACACGCCGCGCCTGTTTGAAGCTGTGCGTGAGGCTGTGGGTGAGGACATCCACCTGCTGCACGATGTGCACCATCGATTGAGCCCCAACGAAGCCGCGCAATTGGGCCGGAGCCTCGAGCCCTACCAACTCTTCTGGATGGAAGACCCCACACCCGCGGACAACCCCCAGGCCTTTCGCCTCATTCGGCAGCACACCACCACCCCCCTGGCGGTGGGTGAGGTGTTCAACAGCATCTGGGATTGCAAACTGCTCATTGAAGAGCAGCTGATTGATTACATTCGCGCCACTGTCACCCACGCCGGGGGCATCACCCACCTCCGCCGGATCGCCGATTTGGCCGCGCTCTACCAAGTGCGCACCGGCTGCCATGGCGCCACGGACCTCTCCCCCGTGGCCATGGGCGCGGCGCTGCACTTTGACACCTGGGTGCCCAATTTCGGCGTACAAGAATACATGCCGCACAGCGCGCAAATGTTGAGCGTCTTTCCGCACGACTGGCGTTTTGAGCGAGGCATGCTCTACTGCGGCGAAACCCCCGGGCACGGCGTGGACATTGATGAGAAGCTCGCCGCGAAATACCCTTATCAAAGGGCTTATCTGCCCGTCAATCGGCTGCAGCGGGATGGGACGTTGTGGGATTGGTGAGGGGGGGGTTGGGCATTATGCTGGCGAGACCCATCAATTTTTACGCGT
>VEQC01000285.1 GCA_018883455.1 Limnohabitans sp.
AATGGCGGTGAAGAGGCTCGGCGCCGTGGCGAGGTAGAACACGCGCAGGCAGGACCGCTCGCACACGGCCTTGAGCGCGCCATAGCGGCTCGCGTCGCTGGCATCTAAGCTCACGAAGTGCAACACCCCGAGAAAGCGCTGCCAATCTTCGGCACAACGCGCCTCTTCGGCAATGAAAGGCATGGACTTTTCGCTCACGAAAGCGTGGTAGTCGGCGTCGCGCCACGCTTGGCGACCCACACAAACGATGCGGGTCTGCGGCGGCAGGCTGCCATGTTGAAACGCCATATAGAGCGCGGGCAGGAGCTTGCGGAAGGACAAATCGCCTGCCGCGCCAAAAATCACGATGTCCAGGGCTTCGGCGCCCGACGTGGGACTGGCATTCATGCGTATCTCCGTTCAATCAGATGGGACTTCATCTGGCGCAGCTTGGGCTGCAGCTCGCGCGCGCCAATGCGCAGCGCCACGCCCGTGGCCAGGATGTCCAGAATGGTCAGGTGCAATAGCCGCGAGACCATGGGGCTAAAGCGTTCGTAGCTCTCGGGGTGGTCGGCCGCGAGGTGAATGGCCGCGCGCTTGGCCAGCGGTGAGCCCGAGGCCGTGATGGCAATGGTGGTCGCGCCATTCTTGCGCGCGATCTGGCAGCCATCGAGCACATCGCGCGGGCGGCCCGAGTTGGAGATCACCACCAGCGTGTCGCCCGGACCCAGCAGCGAGGCGCTCATGATTTGCAGGTGTCCGTCCGAATGGGCCACGGTGTGAAACCCCATGCGGAAAAACTTGTGCTGACCGTCCTGCGCCACGATGCCTGAGTTGCCCACGCCGTGAAACTCCAAGCGACCCCGGCGCTGGTGCGTCTCGGCCATGGCCGCCACCGCCGCTTCGAGCGGGCCGGCAGCGCTGTCGTTGCGGTACTTGAGCAACGCCGCCACGGTGTTGTCGATCACCTTGTGCTGGATGCGGGTGGCGTCGTCTTGCGCATTGACCGCGCGGTGAATAAAGGGCACGCCCTCGCTCAGACTGGCCACGAGCTTACGCTTGAAATCACTCAAGCCCGCGTAGCCCAGGCGCCGACAAAACCGCACCACCGTGGGTTTGCTCACCTGCGCGCGCTCGGCAATCTCGCCCACGGGCCACTCACTGAACGCGCGAGGCTCTTGCGTGAGCAAAGCGGCCACGCGCTGCTCGGCAGGAGAAAAGGAGGCCGCACTGGCCTGGATTCGATCAAGCATGTGGGCAATGTAACAAAGTTACATAAAAATGGCAATATACTGAAACCAGGTTACATCGCGCCCAACGCCCAATTTCAGTCGTTTTTGCGGAAGGTTTGGGGGTTCGGAAAGTACTGGCCATAGAGGGGCAGCAAGGCCGCGCCAATGGCGCGTGCGTGCGCGCCAACCCGTCCCGCCAACACCTTCGGGGGATGAATGCCTTCTTGGCGGAAATGCGACAAGGCCGCCTCGCATTGGTCGCGCAGCCGCTCGCACAGCGCGGGGCTGAGCGAGCTGTCGATCACCACCGCATCGAGGTCGAGTAGCGCTGTGGCGCTGGTCGCGCACATGGCCAAGGCGCGTGCGGCCTGGCGCAACCAGGGGCGAGTGATCGCATCGTAAGCGGGCTCGACAATGCGTGCGTCGTGCAATAAGCTGCCCTCATGGCCCTGCGCCACCAGTGCTTGCTCCAAGGGCCACCCGGAGGCCACTTGTAACAACTGTGGTGGCGGGCTCGCCCCCAGCGCGCCCAGGGGCATGGAGCCGATCGCCGCGGCATTGCCGCGCGCCCCACCCACCAAGCGCCCCTCCAGCACCAAGCCCCCTCCGGCAAAAGTGCCCACAAACACATAAAGAAAGTCTCGCAACTGCTGGCCTTGGCCTTGGACCAATTCGGCCAAGCAAGCCGCCGTGGTGTCTTTGGCAAAAGCCACCGGAAGGTCGGTCATCTCGGAGACGGCTTGTTGTAAATCGAGGGTGGCCCATTCCTTGAGGTCCCCGTGCGCGCTCGGGCCGAGCAAGTCACCCCATTGGTCCATGAATAAGGGCGCGCTCAAGCCGAGGCCGATCACGCGCTCCCACTGCGGGCCCATGTGGCGCTGCATGCGTTGCAGCCCCTGTCGAATCTTGGGCAGCACCTGACGCGGGGCGGGGTGGGAGTAGGGCTGAGCCCATTGGTGGCGCAGCTGGCCACAGAAGTCCGTCACCACCACCTCCAGACTGCGCCGTCCCACTTGCACGCCCACACTGAAGGCCCCATCCGGATTCAAAGCGAGGGGGACGGAGGGCTGGCCCATCTTGCCGCGAATCCGCTCACACTTTTGCAGCAATCCCTCCTCAAGCAGACGATTGACGATGAGTGAGACCGTCTGCGTGGAGAGTTGGGTGATGCGGGCGAGATCGGCCTTGGGCAGCGCCCCGTGGCTGCGGATGGCGTCGAGCACCATGCGC
>VEQC01000002.1 GCA_018883455.1 Limnohabitans sp.
CGCTTTCTCCACACGCACGTGTAGCGGGACAAAGAAATCGGCATCGCGCGTGAGGTAGGGGCGAATGGGCAAGATCCCTTCGCGCGTGCGCACCACCGTCTCTTGCAAACGTTCGCGCAAGCGCAGTGCAATTTGCAGCACCACATCCTTCTCGCGCGTGCCAGCCGGGCCAATCGCGCCGGGGTCTTCGCCGCCGTGCCCAGGGTCGATCGCCACGATCACAAAGCGCTCGGTGGGCCCACCTTGGGAGAGGCCTGGCGTAGATGCGAAGGGCGGCGGGGTGAGGGCGGCGCTGCCCGGAGTGGGGGGAGCGCTGCCGGGGCCGCCTGGCGTGCCCATGGCGGTGGGCGCGGCCGTGGGGCTCGGGCCGGTGGCGCTCATGCTCGGCGCTGCGCCTGCGCCCGGGGTGCCACCCATGCCAGAAGCGCTGGCCGCACCTGCGGCGCTGCCCATACCGGCGGCGCTGCTGCCATTGGGCAAACTCGGCTGGCGCGCGAGCCAGTCCCCCAACGGGTCACTGTGCGGCACGATGCGTGAGGACTGCGGTGCTGCCGGCGAAGGTTTGAGGCTCGCGCGGTTTCCCCCCGGTTCGGTGCGCTCCAGAATCAGTGCTTCGAGCGGGTCACTCACTTGCGTGGGGTAGAGGTCGAGCACCAAACGGTGTTGGTAGCGGGCACTGCCCGAGCTCACGGGTGGGAGGTTAAACACCTGGGGCTTGACCATCTGGCGCAAATCCAGCACCAAACGCACCACGTTGGCACTGTACTGGCCCACCCGCACACCGGTGATGAAGGGGTCGTCCGAGCGCACTTTGCTCACCAACTCGCGCAAGGCCGGATTGAGCTCCACCCCCTCGATGTCAACCGCCAGGCGCGGCGGGTTGGCCACAAACAAAGGCTCGGTGCGCAGCGCCGCATCGCTCTCAATCGTCACCCGGGTGTAGTCAGCCGCAGGCCAGACCCGCACCGCCAGAATCGTCGCACCGCGCGCGATCTGCGCCACGCCCAAGCTCAGCAAGAGCACGCCACCTTGGCGCAGCACATGGCGACGTGAGGCGTTCACAGCAGTGCCTCCCCCTGCGGTGTGCGCGCCGTCACCTGCACCTCACGCGTGCCTTCGGTTGCGCCAAAGCCTATCCGCACCACCCAGTCCGCTTGCGCGAGCACTTCCGCCACCCGCTCGGGCCACTCGCACAGCTTCAAACCCGGCTGAGCAAAAATGTCCCGCAGCCCAGCGTCTTCCCACTCGCGCGGGTCTTCAAAGCGGTAGAAATCAAAGTGCCAGACGTCACCCTCGGGCAGGTTGTAGCTCTCCACCACCGCATACGTGGGGCTCTTGATGCGGCCCTCCACGCCCAGCGCGCGCAGCAGGTGGCGCACCCAGGTGGTCTTGCCCGCGCCCAGGTCGCCTTGGAGGCACACACAAGCGTTCAGACCCTGCTGGCGCAAACGCTCGGCCAAGCCCTGGGCATGGGCGGCCGCGTCGGTTTCCGAAGACCAATGCAAGGTTTTTACAATCATCCGAAGCAGGAGCACGCGTGGAGTTTGAACACACACCATTGTGGCGGCAGATCGAGGGCTGGGCGCATGCGCTGGGATTTTCGCAAATCGGCGTGGCCCCGGTCGACCTCCGCTCGGCCGAACCCGGGTTGCAGGCGTGGTTGGGCCGCCAATTCCATGGCGAGATGGCCTACATGGCCGAGCACGGCTTGAAACGCGCCCGCCCGGCCGAACTCATCCCCGGCACCCTGTGCGTGCTCACCGCCCGCATGAATTACCTTGACCCCGATACCCCCCACGATTGGCAGGCGCAGGAGTGGCAGCGCCTGCAAACCCCCGGGCAAGGGGTGGTCTCGCTCTACGCCCGAGGGCGCGATTACCACAAGGTCTTGCGCAACCGCCTGGACCAGCTCGCGCGCCAGATCGACCAAGCGCTCGCGGCGCTCGCCCCGCCCCAGCGTGGGGACGCCACGCAGGCGCTGCAATACCGCGCCTTCACCGATTCCGCCCCCGTGCTCGAAGCCGAGCTGGCCACCCGCTCGGGCCTGGGCTGGCGCGGCAAACACACCCTGGTGTTGCATCGGGACGCGGGCTCGATGTTTTTTCTGGGCGAGATCTACCTCAACCAACCCTGGCCACAAAGCCCCCCCATCAGCAGCCACTGCGGCGAATGCCGCGCCTGCATCGATCACTGCCCCACCGGCGCCATTCTGGGCCCCGGCCAGCTTGACGCACGCCGCTGCATTTCGTACCTCACCATTGAGCACCCCGGCAGCATCGCGCCCGAGCTGCGCCCCCTCATGGGCGCCCATGTCTATGGCTGTGATGACTGCCAACTCGCCTGTCCCTGGAACAAATACGCCAAACCAGCCGGACTAGCCGATTTCCGCGCCCGGCCCCAATGGACCGAGCCGAGCCTGGCCGATTGGCTGCGCTGGGACGAAGACACCTTCTTGCGCCAAAGCGAAGGCAGCCCCATCCGCCGCATTGGCCACACCCGCTGGCTGCGCAACGTCGCCATCGCCAGCGGCAACGCCTTGCGCCCCCCGTGCCCCTTGAGCCCCGAGGCCCAAGCCGATCTCCTGGCCGCCCTAGAAGCCCTGCAAACCCACGCCCACCCCCTCGTGCGCGAACACGTGGCCTGGGCGCTGGCGCAGGTTTAGCCGCGCGCTTTACTCCCCCACCACCCGCGTCACTTCCCCCGTCAAAATCCAGCGCGCCACCGCTTGCATGACGGGCTCCTCTCGGCCGAGGTAAGAGTGCAGGTGGCCGCCGCCGCAGGGGTCGCCCTTGGGAATGCCGCCCTTGACGCTCATGAGCTTGTCGGGGCCGGCCATGGCCAACGCCGCGTCATAACGGGTGTAGGGGCATTGGTCGTCTTGGTGGTGCATGAACACCCAAGGCGCGGTGGCTTTGCCCATGTCCATGCGCGGCACGCTGCTCGCGTAATCCGTGAAGCGTCCGCCACCGGGACTGTTCATGGAGGCGGAGTGAATGCTGCCCTGAATGGTGGTGCCCAAGCGAATCGCCAGCCAGCGCGACGAAATGCTGCCGTAGCTATGGCCCATGAGGTAGACCTTCTCCACCCCATGCGATTGGCGCAAGGTTTGAATGAGTTGGCTCACATCGGCTGCGTGGCGTTCCGAGGCACGGTAGCTGTCACTGCAGCCGTAGGGGTCGGGCGAACGCTGGGCGACGCCCCATTCGTCGGTCGGGCAATCCACCAACACCAAGCGAATGCCCTGGCGCGGCAAGTCTTCAATGCGCGTTAACGCATAAAACCCACTCTGGCGCACCCGCGAGAGGTAAATCGAACTGTCGATACGCTCTGGCAGCCAGAGCATGCCCGGCCAGCCGACAAAAAACAGCAAGGCCGTTTTGCTCTCGGCGTTGGTGGGCTTGACCGAGGTGGCGCGCAGCACGGCAGGCTTGGGGCTCAAAAGCCCATAGGTGCGCCCCAAATCAATCTGGATCAACTCCGCCGTGACATCCTGTGCCTGAGCGGCCATGGCGATCAAGAGCGCCGCCAGGGCAGACAAGCCGCGTGGGCAGGTTTTCCAGAGAAACTTGAAAAGCATGGAAGGGCTCCAAGGCAGAGGTCATGATGGGGTGCTCAAGCCGGGGCGCATGCCGGCAAAGCATCTTCACCATCGCATAATAACGGCACGTAAGGGGGTGCACGAACCCAGGACGCCCTCTCCAAAATTCGCCACTCACCCGAGGAGCGTAACGGCATGAACAAGCGCTGGTTCCCCATCGTTCTCACCCTGATCTGCGGCTGGGCGCTAGCCCAACCTTCCTGGACGCTGCCCTCCCAAGGCGGGCGTCCGCTCATGCCCGATGAATGGTTATTCGGCCAAGGCCAGCCCTACCACTTTCGCAAGCCGGCCAGTCCGAACGGCCTGCCCTTGGAGCGACGCGCGCCCACGCCAAGCGAAAAAGCCGCCATCGAAAAAATCCAGGCGCGCTTTGCCGGCCTGCCCAGCAAGGCTTTTTTGCTGGGTGACAAACGCGACATTGTGTGGGTTGAGTACAAAGCACCCGCCCACGATGAGAGCACCTTCCTGAGCGCGAGCATTGACAAGACCGTCACCGCCATGAGCGCCGGCGTGGCCTTGTGCGAGGGCAAGATCGCACTCTCCACCAAGGCCAAAGACTTGCTCCCCGAGCTCGCGCAGGTCGACATTGGCGAGAGCACCCTGCGCCACAACCTCATGATGGCCTCGGGCACGACCCGTGCCCTCGACGACAGCCAAAGCATGACCCCAGAGGAACACAGCAGCCTCGTGGCGGGCCGCATCAACTTCATGGACCTCATCCAAGGCCGCTTGGGCAAACGCAACGGCTGGAGCGAATTACCCGGCGAGCGCTTCTCCTACAAAACCCAAGACCCCACGCTCGTGGGCATGATGATCTCGGCCGCCTATGGCATGGGCGGTAAACATTTTCGGGACTGGCAAGACACGCATTTCTTTCCCAAAGTGCGCGTGGGAGACCGCCGCATTCAGGGGCGCGACACCGTGGGCTACGCCTGGTCTGAGGGCAACACCCGCATGACCTTGCGCGACTGGGCCCGCTTCGCGATCTTTGTGCAAGAGGCGCGCCAACAAAACGATTGCTTCGGCCAATACGTGCGCGATGCCACCCGCACGCAAATCAAATCCGATCAGCGCTTTGCCAAACCCTACGCCGGCTACGGCTACCTCACCTGGACCGACAACGCCGACATCCCCAACAGCTACTCCGCTCTGGGCTACGGCGGCCAAGCCATCGTCTGGAGCACCACCAGCGACAAATACTTCATCGTCTTTAGCAACAACGTGAGCGTGAGCGAGATCCACAGCATGGCCAAACTCTGGTTGCCTTGAAGTGGCCTCGTCGTTCAAGGCCCCCTGCGGGGCCGGGTCAGTGGCTCAACGCTGAACCTGCAATTCACTCGACCGCGCCTTGACCGCCTGCGCCAACTCAATCACCGCCATGGCGTAATAGCTGCTCCAGTTGTAGCGGGTGATGGTGTAGAAGTTTTCCGTGCCAATCACATAGCTGGGGGCGTCATTGCCGTTGAAGAGTTCGATCAAGGCCATTGGCCCCGTGTGTTGTTGGGCCTCCTCGGGTAACTCCACGCCCAACTCGCGCAGGCGCTGGGCGCTAAAGGTGGGCAGGATGTCGGGGGCGAGCAGTTCGGGCAGGTTGAGGCGGCTCGCGTCAAAGCGCAGGCTGTAGTGCGTGGGCTGTCCGGTACGCCAGCCAAAGGCCTGGAAGTAATTCGCCACCGAGCCAATCGCATCCACCGGGCTGTCGATCAAGTCAATCCGCCCATCGCCATCGAAGTCCACGGCAAATTTTTGTTGGCTCGAGGGCATGAACTGCGGCCAGCCCATGGCCCCGGCAAAGCTGCCCTTGAAATGTTCACTCTTGGCGGACGCGCGTTGGAGATTTTGCAAGAAGGCACCGAGCTCGCCCACAAAGAACTTGCGCCGCTCTTCGGCCCGGGGGTGGGCGCTGGGAAAGCGCAGGGAGAGCGTGGTCAAGGCATCCAGGACGCGGTGCTGCCCCATGTGGCGGCCGTAGAAGGTCTCCACCCCAATGATGCCCACCACAATTTCGGCCGGCACCCCATACTGCGCTTCGGCGCGCGCGAGGGCTTGCGCGTGTTCGCGCCAAAATTGGAGGCCCGCCTCAATGCGCCGTGGCTCGATGAAGCGGGCCTGATAGGCATACCAATTCTTTTGCGTGGGCACGCTCGGGGGCAGCACGAGCTGGGGTACACCGGGCAGAAACCGTGCCTGGCTCAATTGCGCCTCCACCCATGCCGCCGGCAATTGGTGGCTTTGCGCCAGCGCTTGCGCGAGGCTGCGCACCTCCGGCGTGTGGCCAAAGGCCGGTCCTCGGCTGTGGTTTTCCCGCTTGGGTGGGGCAGGGCGCTGAGCGCCTGTCTTGGCCTTCGTGGCTTTGGCCTTGTGCGCGGGGGGTTGCGCCGCTTTGGCGCGCGCTTTGTCGGCAGATGCGGGCGCGGACGCGCCAACCGTGCCCCAAAGGCCCCCCAATAGCCCAAACCCCACGAAAACCTTGATCCAGTTCAACCGTTTCCCCTTCTCTTGCATCCAGCGGTCAGGCCGCATGGTAAGCTGAAACCTGCGTCAACACACGAGGAAGACACAGGTCACGCGCGCAACATGAGCAAAACGGGCTATTACACACACCCTTTGTGCTGGAAGCACGAAATGGGGCCAGGCCACCCCGAGTGCCCCGAGCGGCTCGATGCCATCCAAGAGCGCCTGCTCATCACCGGCGTGGACTTGGGGCTCACGGCCTTGGAGGCACCCCCCGCCACGCCCAAGGTGCTCGCCCTGGCGCACGACCCTGTCTATGTCGATCACTTGCACGCGCGCGCCGCGCAGTTGCGCGAGGAACAGGATGCGGGCGGGCCCACCTACAGCCACATCGACGCCGACACCCTCATGAACATCCACACCTGGGAGGCCGCCTTGGTCTCCGCAGGCGCCGCAGTGGCGGCAACCGATGCCGTCATTCGGGGCGAACTCGCCAACGCCTTTTGCGCCGTGCGCCCCCCCGGCCATCACGCCAGCGTGCGCGAAGCCTCCGGCTTTTGTTTTTTCAACAACGTGGCCGTGGCCGCCCGCTACGCCTTGGAGCACCATGGCCTCGCGCGTGTGGCGGTGGTGGACTTTGACGTGCACCACGGCAACGGCACCGAGGACATCCTCGCCGGCGATGAGCGCGTGCTGATGGTGAGCATCTTCCAGCACCCGTTCTACCCCCACTCCGGCACGGACAACCCGGCGCCCAACATGTGCAATGTGCCGGTGCCGGCCTACACCCGAGGGCCCCAAGTGCGCGAGTTGATCGAGCAGCTCTGGCTGCCGCGCCTCGAAGCGTTTCGGCCGCAAATGATTTTTGTGAGCGCGGGCTTTGACGCGCACCGCGAAGACGACATGGGCCAACTCGGATTGACCGAGGCCGACTACACCTGGATCACCCAACGCATACGCGAGGTGGCGCTGCGCCACGCGCAGGGGCGCATCGTCTCCTGCCTCGAAGGCGGCTACGCCCTGGGGGCGTTGGCACGCAGCGTGGAAGCGCACCTGCGGGTGCTGGCGGACATCTGAAATGGACTTCGCTTTCTGGCCTGACAACTGGGCCCAACTCGACCACATCAAGCTCTCCCTGGGCAAGACGCGCCTGAGCCTGGCCGACCTCATCGACGGCGTGCTCCTGGGCGTCATTTTGCTGGTGGGCACCCTCTGGTTCACGGCCTGGCTCGAACGTCGCTTGCTCGCCCAGGCGGTCAACGATTTGTCGCTGCGCAAGATCATTGGCAACGTCTTGCGCGCCCTCTTGCTGTTTGTCTCCCTCTTGCTCGTGCTCTCCACCCTGGGCGTCGACCTCACGGCCCTCTCGGTCATCGGCGGTGCGGTGGGGGTGGGCTTGGGCTTTGGCCTGCAAAAGCTCGCCGCCAACTATGTCAGCGGCTTTGTCATCCTCATCGAGCGCTCCTTGCAAATTGGCGATTTCGTGCGGGTCGATAACTTCGAGGGTCGGGTGGTGGACATCAAAACCCGCTACACCCTCTTGCGCAACAGCGCCGGTACCGAATCGGTCGTGCCCAACGAGCGGCTGTTGATTGAGCGGGTCGAAAACCTCGCCAAGCCCGGTAGCCCCTACCTCATGCCCCTGGTCTATTGGCTCAGCCACGACACCGCCGCCGCCCCCGTCAAACCCCTGCTCGAGCAGGCGGCCGCCCAAGTGGAGGGGGTGCGCGCCGAGCCCCCCCCCACGGCCTGGCTGCAGGAAGTGACCCCCCAGGGCCTGCGCTGGACGCTGCTCGTCTGGCTCAACGACCCGACCCAGCAAGGCCCCGTGCGCTCCCAAGTCCACCTCTCGGTCTTGGCCGAACTCAAGGCGGCGGGGCTGGCGCTCACCCAGCTCCCCCCTGAAAACACGGTGAAACCCTGATGGAGTTCTTCGGGAAAACCCGCATAATTCGACTTGTTGTGCGGCTTTGAGCCGGCTTTTACAATGTGACGTTTACGTAAACGTCAATCAATCTTTTAAATTCCAACCCTGGAGCACACATGAAGGTTCTGGTTCCCGTCAAACGCGTGGTGGATTACAACGTGAAGGTGCGTGTCAAATCCGATCAAACCGGTGTCGACATCGCCAACGTCAAGATGAGCATGAACCCCTTTGACGAGATTGCCGTCGAAGAGGCCGTTCGCTTGAAAGAGAAGGGCGTGGTCACGGAAGTGATCGCCGTCTCTTGTGGCGTCACCCAGTGCCAAGAAACCCTGCGCACGGCCATGGCCATTGGGGCCGACCGCGGCATTTTGGTGGAGACCACCGAAGAGCTCCAGCCGCTGGCCGTGGCCAAGCTGCTCAAAGCGTTGGTTGATCGTGAGCAACCCCAGCTCATCATCCTCGGCAAACAAGCCATTGACGACGACTGCAACCAAACCGGCCAGATGCTCGCCGCTTTGGCCGATCTGCCCCAAGCCACCTTTGCCTCCAAAGTGGAAGTGGCCGATGGCCGCGCCCAAGTCACGCGTGAAGTCGACGGCGGTTTGGAAACCCTCTCCGTGCAGTTGCCCGCCGTGGTCACCACCGATTTGCGTTTGAACGAGCCACGCTACGTCACCTTGCCCAACATCATGAAGGCCAAGAAAAAGCAGCTCGACGTGCTCAAGCCCGAGGACCTCGGCGTCAACGTCGCGCCGCGCCTCAAAACCCTCAAAGTCAGCGAGCCGCCCAAGCGTGGCGCTGGCGTGAAAGTCCCCGATGTCGCCGCTCTGGTCGACAAGCTCAAGAACGAAGCCAAAGTCATCTGAGGAACGCACCATGTCCATTCTTGTCATTGCTGAACACGACAACGCATCGATCAAAGGTGCCACCCTCAACACCGTGAGCGCTGCCGCGGCCATTGGCGGCGACGTGCATGTGCTCGTCGCTGGCCATCAAGCCGCTGGCGCGGCTGCCGCCGCCGCGCAAATTGCCGGCGTGGCCAAAGTCCTGCACGCCGAGAGCGAAGCCTTCGCCCACGGCTTGGCCGAGAACGTCGCGGCCCAAGTGGTCGCGCTCGCCAGCGCTTACAGCCACATCCTCTTCCCCGCAACCGCCGGCGGCAAGAACGTCGCCCCGCGCGTGGCCGCCAAACTCGATGTGGCGCAAATCAGCGACATCACCCTCGTGGTCTCGCCCGACACTTTCGAGCGCCCCATCTACGCGGGCAACGCCATCGCCACCGTGCAGTCGGCCGATGCCACCAAGGTCATCACCGTGCGCACCACGGGTTTTGACGCCGCCCCCGCCAGCGGGGGGAGCGCCGCTGTGGAGAGCGTCGCCGCTGCCGCTGACAGTGGCAAGAGCCGCTATGTGGGCAGTGAAATCGCCAAGAGCGATCGCCCCGAGCTCACCGCGGCCAAGATCATCGTCTCCGGTGGCCGTGCCCTGGGCAGCTCGGAGAAGTTCTCCGAAGTCATCACCCCGCTGGCCGACAAACTCGGTGCCGCCATTGGCGCGAGCCGCGCGGCCGTGGATGCGGGCTACGCGCCCAACGATTTGCAAGTGGGCCAGACCGGCAAGATCGTCGCCCCGCAGCTCTATGTGGCCTGTGGCATCAGTGGCGCCATCCAGCACTTGGCGGGCATGAAGGATTCCAAGGTCATCGTGGCCATCAACAAGGATCCCGAAGCGCCCATCTTCAGCGTGGCCGACTATGGTCTGGAGGCGGATCTCTTCGTCGCCGTGCCCGAACTCGTCCAATCTCTGTAAATCCCCATCAGGAGTGCCCCGTGAGTTTTACCGCCCCCGTCAAGGACATGCTCTTTAACTTGCGTCACCTCGCCGACATCGACGCCATTGCCCAAATCCCGGGTTTTGAAGAGGCCGGATACGACACCGCCCAAGCGGTGCTCGAAGAGTGCGCGAAGTTCAACGAGGGCGTGGTCGCTCCCCTCAACTGGGAGGGCGACAAAGCCCCCTCGTTCTGGAAAGACGGGCACGTCACCACCACGGTGGGTTTCAAAGAGGCCTACCAGCAGTACCGTGAAGGCGGTTGGCAGGGCTTGCAGCACCCGGTGGACTTTGGTGGCCAGGGCTTGCCCAAGTCGATTGGTTCGGCCTGCGGGGAAATCCTCAACGCGGCCAACCTGAGCTTTGCGCTGTGCCCCCTGCTCACCGATGGCGCGATCGAGGCCTTGCTCACAGCGGCCTCTGACGACATCAAGTCGGTCTATCTGGAAAAACTCATCAGCGGTGAGTGGACCGGCACCATGAACCTCACCGAGCCGCAAGCCGGCTCCGATCTGGCGGCCGTGCGCACCCGTGCCGAACCCCAGGCCGATGGCACTTACAAGATTTTTGGCACCAAGATCTACATCACCTATGGTGAGCACGACATGGCCGAGAACATCGTGCACCTCGTGCTCGCGCGCGTGCAGGGTGCGCCCGAGGGCGTCAAGGGCATCAGCCTTTTTGTCGTGCCCAAGTTTCTCGTCAACGCCGATGGCTCACTTGGCGCCCGCAACGACGTGCACTGCGTGAGCATCGAGCACAAGATGGGCATCAAGGCGAGCCCCACGGCGGTGCTGCAATACGGGGACCACGGTGGCGCGGTGGGCTACCTGGTCGGCCAAGAAAACCGTGGCCTGGAATACATGTTCATCATGATGAACGCGGCGCGCTTCGCCGTGGGCGTGCAAGGCATCGCGATTGCCGAGCGCGCCTACCAAAAAGCCGTGCAGTACGCGCGTGACCGCGTGCAAAGCCGCCCGGTCGATGGCTCCCTGCCCAGCGCCGGCCCCATCATTCACCACCCGGACGTGCGTCGGATGCTCCTGACCATGCGCGCCTTCACCGAAGGCTGCCGCGCCATGTCGGCGGTTGCTGCAGCGGCCTATGACGCCGCCCACGCGCATCCCGACGCCGCTGTGCGCCAGGAAAACCAGATCTTCTACGAATTCCTCGTGCCCCTGGTCAAGGGGTTCAGCACCGAGATGAGCTTGGAGGTCACGAGCTTGGGCGTGCAAGTGCACGGTGGCATGGGCTTCATTGAAGAAACCGGCGCCGCGCAGTACTACCGCGACGCCAAGATCCTCACCATCTACGAAGGCACCACCGCCATTCAGGCCAACGACCTCGTGGGCCGCAAAACCCTGCGCGATGGCGGCCAGACCGCCAAAGGCATTGCCGCCCAAATCGCCCGCACCGAGGCCGACCTGCGCGCCCAAGGCAGCGCCCATGCGCTCGCGCTCGCCAAACGCCTCGAAGCCGCCCGCCAAGGCTTCTTGCAAGTGGTCGATTTCTTGGTCGCCCAAGGCAAGACCAACCCCAACGCCACCTACGCGGGCAGCGTGCCCTACCTCTTGCTCGCGGGCAACCTGGTGGCCGGCTGGCAAATGGGGCGCTCCCTCATCGCGGCCGAAGAAGCCCTTGCCAAAGGCGAGGACAGTGCCTTCATGCAGGCCAAAATCGCCACTGCGCGTTTCTATGGGGATCACATCCTCTCGCGCGTGCCTGGCATCGCCGCGAGCATCACCGAAGGGGCCGAGGCCGTCACCGAGATGGCCCTCGAAGCTTTCTAACGGGTGTCGCCCCCAAGGGGGCGCCCCGCACACCGTGGCAGAAACACAATAAAGGGAGGAGACCCCATGTCGAAATTGCCGCCAGCCCTCGCCCGCGTGACCTTTCCGGTCATCGCCTCGCCGCTGTTCATCATCAGCAACCCCAAGTCCGTCATCGCCCAGTGCACCTCGGGCGTGATTGGCTCCATGCCTGCGCTCAACGCGCGCCCGGCCTCGCAACTCGACGAGTGGTTGCACGAGATCACGGAGGCGCTCGCCGCGCACGACAAGGCCCATCCCGATCAACCCTCAGCCCCCTTTGCCATCAACCAGATCGTGCACAAGAGCAACGACCGTCTGGAACACGACATGGCACTGTGCGTGAAATACCGCGTGCCCGTCATCATCACGTCGCTCGGGGCGCGCGAGGAAATCAACCAAGCTGCGCACAGCTACGGCGGTGTGGTGCTGCACGACATCATCAACAACGCCTTTGCCCACAAGGCCATTGAGAAGGGGGCCGACGGCCTCATCGCGGTGGCGGCGGGCGCCGGCGGCCATGCCGGCGTGAAGAGCCCCTTCGCCCTGATTCAGGAAATTCGCGAGTGGTTCGATGGCCCCGTGGCCTTGAGCGGCGCGATTGCCCACGGCGGCGCCATCTTGGCCGCGCAAGCCATGGGCGCAGACTTTGCCTACATCGGCTCGGCCTTCATCGCCACCGAGGAGGCGCGTGCGAGCGAGGCCTATAAGCAATGCGTGGTCGATTCCAACTCCGACGACATCGTCTACAGCAACCTCTTCACCGGCGTGCACGGCAATTACCTCAAGCCCTCCATCCGCAACGCGGGCATGGACCCCGACAACCTGCCCGAGAGCGATCCGAGCAAGATGAACTTCGGTGGCGACTCCACCAAGGCTTGGAAAGACATCTGGGGCTGCGGTCAGGGCATCGCGCCCATCAAGTCGGTCTTGCCCACGGCTGAACTCATCGCGCGCTTCAAGCGCGAGTACGCCGAGGCCCGCGCCCGACTCCTGGGCTCGGGCGCTTAATACCCGCCGAGCCCCCCCATCACGGGGTTAGGCCACAGTCCCGCCCAAACCCGCCGCACGTGCGCGGCGGCAGGGCAGGGCAGAGACCAGAGACCTCGATTCGGCCCGTCGCTTAACGCAACACCAGCACCGGCACGGGGGCGTGCGTGAGCACTTGCTGGGTTTCGCTGCCGAGCAAAAGGCGTTTGATGCCGCGACGCCCGTGCGAGGCCATCACGATCAGGTCAACCTTGTGCTTCTTGGCGGCGGCAATCAGCACCTCAGAGACGATATCGCCATGCAGCACCACGGCCTTGGCGGCAACCCCTTCTTTGTCGGCTTGCTTGGCAATGGCGTCCACCACTTTTTGCGCGGCCTCGGTCCACTCGTTTTCGATCTTGTTCACCTCCGCAGCGCTCAACGGCAGCGAGCCCTCGAAGTAGCTCAAGGGGTAGCGTGGCGTGACTTTCGCGGCCACCAAGGTCGCCCCGCTGAGTTTGGCCAGCCCAATGGCGTGCGCCACGGCTTTTTTAGACAGACTCGAGCCATCGGTGGCGACAAGAATGCGGTTGTACATGACAAAGCTCCTAGAGAGTGAAAAGAAAAGGGCAATACGCCAAGAATAGGCGGCAAGCCTAGGGCGGTGCTTGATGCAAGTCAAGCGCCCAGCACACCCATGCGGTAAGCTTTGGCCTTGGCATGAATTCCCCCGCATCCACCATCGAACTGCTGGACGATCCGCAGGAATGGCTGGCCTTTGGTCAGCCACGTCCGGGCACGCCCGAAGCCCCCGCGGCTTGGGAATCCCAGGTGGTCGTCGAGGGCATGCATTGCGCGGCCTGCGCCTTCAACATCGAAGCCGCACTGCTGGCGGTGCCAGGCGTGCAAAGCGCCGAAGTCAACGCCGCCTCGCGCCGCGCGCGCGTGGTCTGGCAGCCCGAGCGCGTCTTGCCCTCGCAGTGGATGGACGCCATTGGGCGCGCGGGCTATAAGGCCTTGCCCGCAGCCGACGGTACCCAGCGCGACATTCGCCTGCGCGAGACTCGTCTAGCCCTCTGGCGCTGGTTGGTCGCCACCCTGTGCATGATGCAAGTCATGATGTACGCCTATCCCACCTACGTGACCGATCCGGGCGACATCTCCCCCGACATGGTGCAGCTCCTGCGCTGGGCGTGCTGGCTCTTGAGCGTGCCGGTCATGCTGTTTTCTTGCACCCCACTTTTCAGCAATGCCTGGCGCGATCTGGTGCACCGGCGCATCAGCATGGATCTGCCCGTGGCCTTGGGCATGCTCATCACGTTTGTGGTGAGCAGCGTGGCCACCTTCGAGCCCCAGGGCGTGTTTGGCGAGAATGTCTATTTCGACTCCCTCACCATGTTCGTGTTCTTCCTGCTCGGCGGTCGCTTGCTGGAGTTGAAACTGCGCGACCGCACTGCCGGCGCCCTCGACGCCTTGCTCAACCGCTTGCCCGAGAGCGTGCGCCGCCGGCGCGCGGACGGCAGCGTGGAGTCCGTGGCCCTGCGCCGCTTGCGCGTGGGCGATGAAATCGAGGTGCGCCCGGGCGAAGGCTTTCCGGCCGATGGCACCATCCTCAGCGGCCGCACCCTGGCCGATGAAGCCTTGCTCACCGGCGAATCGCGCCCGCAGCCCCGCGGCGTGGGCGAACCCGTTGTGGCGGGCAGCCACAACCTGCTCGCCAGCGTGTGGGTGCGCGTGGAGCGGGTCGGGGAGGACACCCGCTACGCCCAAATCGTGAGCCTCATGGCCGAAGCCGCGGTGGAAAAGCCCCGCTTGGCGCTGTTGGCCGATCGGGTGGCCAAGCCCTTCCTCTGGGCCGTCTTGTTTTTGGCGGCGGCGGCGGCGCTCTACGGCTGGGCCACCGATCCCAGCCGCGCCCTCATGGTGGCGGTGGCGGTGCTGATCGTGACTTGCCCGTGCGCGCTCTCCCTGGCCACGCCCGCGGCCATGCTCGCGGGGGCCGGTCGCCTCGCGCGCCAAGGCGTGCTCGTGCGCCGCTTACAAGCCCTTGAAGCGCTCTCTCAAGTCGACACGGTATTCTTCGATAAAACCGGCACCCTGACCCGAGATGGTCAGCGCATCACCCAGACTTGGGTGGCACCCGGCACCGTCGAAGCGCACGCGCTCGCCGCAGCAGCCCAACTCGCTCAGCGCTCGGTCCACCCGCTCTCCCGCGCCCTCGTGCAAGCTGCCGCTGCCGATGCGGCCCAAGCCGAAGAAGGCCTGCTCCCCGCCTGGCCTCAGGTCGAAGAAATCAGCGGCCAGGGCTTGCAAGGCCTGGATGCCAAAGGGCGTTGCTGGCGCTTGGGCTCGCGCGCGCACGTCGAGCAGCAGGGGGCGCGCGTGCCGGCGCAGGCCTGGTCAGCGCAAGTGCATTGGTCTTGCGCGGGCGAGTGGATCGCCAGTTGGCAGTTCTCCGAAGACATTCGCGACGAAGCCCCGGCCGTTGTGGCCGCTCTACAAGCCGCGGGCCTGAGCGTGCACATCCTCTCCGGCGATCGACCCGAAGCGGCCCAGCGTGTGGGGCAAGCGCTCGGCATCGACCACGTGCGCGGTGGCTGCAGCCCCCAAGACAAGCTCGATGCCTTGCGGGCGGCGCAAAGCCAAGGCCATCGCGTGCTCATGATCGGCGACGGCCTCAACGACGGCCCCGTACTCGCCCGCGCCGATGTCGCCCTCACCGTGGGCCAAGCCGTGCCCCTGGCCCAATCGCGCGCCGATCTGGTGCTCATGGGACACGACTTGCACACCGTCACACAAGCTTTTGTGCTTTCGCGCCAGACCTTACGGGTGGTCCGCCAGAACCTCTGGTGGGCTGGAATTTACAATCTGGTGTGTGTGCCCTTGGCCGTGCTCGGCTGGTTGCCGCCTTGGCTCGCGGGGCTGGGCATGGCGGCGAGCTCGCTCGCCGTGGTGGCCAATGCGTGGCGTCTGCAACGTGCCGCACTCTGAAACTATATATAAGCATTAAATTATGGATATTCTTTACTTACTCGTCCCCCTGTCAGTCATATTGGTTCTTTTCATCCTGGTCGGTCTGTGGTGGGCGGTCGACCGGGGTCAATTCGAAGGCGTCGAGCAAGAAGGCGAGCGGATTCTTCGAGATGATTGATATGCGTCAAGGGTCATGTAAGGGTTAACGATGAAAATCTTAGTACTTGCAATAAGAGGTGACCGATGAACGCAACTCAACAGGCCGTTTACGACGATACCGTTGTTCGGCAGTTTTCCATCATGACGGTGGTTTGGGGCGTGGTCGGCATGCTGGTGGGGGTCATCGTGGCCTCGCAGCTTGCCTGGCCCGAACTGAACTTCGGAATTCCCTTTCTCTCCTACGGACGTCTGCGTCCCCTGCACACCAATGCGGTGATCTTCGCCTTTGGCGGTTGTGCGCTCTTTGCCACGAGCTATTACGTGGTGCAGCGCACCTGTCACACCGCCTTGTTTGCGCCGGCGCTCGCCAAGTTCACTTTCTGGGGCTGGCAGCTCATCATCGTGCTCGCAGCCGTCACGCTGCCCTTGGGCTACACCTCGGGTAAGGAATACGCCGAGCTCGAGTGGCCCATCGACATCCTCATCGCGGTGGTGTGGGTCGCTTACGCCATCGTCTTCTTTGGCACCGTGGGCATTCGCAAGGTCAAACACATCTACGTGGCCAACTGGTTCTATGGCGCGTTCATCATTGCCGTGGCGCTCTTGCACATTGTCAACAGCGCGGCCATGCCCGCAGGCTTGCTCAAGTCCTACTCGGCCTACGCCGGTGCGCAAGACGCCATGATTCAGTGGTGGTACGGTCACAACGCGGTGGGCTTTTTCCTCACCGCGGGCTTCCTGGGCATGATGTATTACTTCATCCCCAAGCAAGCCGGCCGTCCGGTCTACTCGTACCGCCTCTCCATCGTGCACTTCTGGGCCCTGATCTTCACCTACATGTGGGCGGGTCCTCACCACCTGCACTACACCGCGCTGCCCGACTGGACGCAGTCGCTGGGCATGGTCTTCTCGCTCGTCTTGCTCGCACCGAGCTGGGGCGGCATGATCAACGGCATCATGACCCTCTCGGGCGCTTGGCACAAGCTGCGTGACGACCCCATCCTGCGCTTCTTGATCGTCTCGCTCTCGTTCTACGGCATGTCCACCTTCGAAGGCCCGATGATGTCGATCAAGACCGTCAACGCCCTCTCGCACTACACCGACTGGACCGTGGGCCACGTGCACTCCGGCGCGCTCGGTTGGGTGGGACTGGTCTCCATGGGTTCGATCTACTTCCTCGTGCCGCGCCTCTTTGGCCAGAAACAAATGGCCAGCGTCAAGGCCATCGAAGTGCACTTCTGGCTCGCCACCATCGGTATCGTGCTCTACATCGCGGCGATGTGGATCGCCGGGGTCATGCAAGGCCTGATGTGGCGCGCCATCAACCCCGACGGCACCCTGACCTACACCTTTGTGGAATCGGTCAAGGCCACCTATCCCTTCTATGTGATCCGTGTCCTCGGCGGGGTGCTCTACCTCGGCGGCATGCTGATCATGCTCTGGAACGTGCTCAAGACCGCCACAGCTGGCCAAGCCCAAGCTGCCGTGATCCCGGCACCGGCTCACTAAGGAGAACACCATGTCCCAACAAGAATCCAAAGGTACGCTCTCCCACGCACGAGTCGAGACGAGCAACTTTCTGATGATCGTGCTCATCGTGGTCGCCGTGGCCTTCGGTGGCTTGGTCGAGATCGTTCCGCTCTTCTTCCAAAAGTCCACCACCGAGCCCGTCGCGGGCATCGAGCCCTACACCCCGTTGCAACTCGCGGGTCGCGACATCTACATCCGTGAGGGCTGCTACAACTGCCACTCGCAAATGATCCGCCCCTTCCGCGCCGAAACCCTGCGCTATGGCCACTACTCGGTGGCGGGCGAGTCGGTCTACGACCACCCCTTCCAATGGGGCAGCAAGCGCACCGGCCCAGACCTCGCCCGCGTGGGTGGCAAGTATTCGGATGAGTGGCACCGCGTGCACCTCAACAACCCGCGTGACCTCGTGCCCGAGTCGAACATGCCGGCTTACCCCTGGCTGCTCACCACCAGCCTCAACCCGGCCGAATCCGCCCCGCGCATGAAAGCCTTGCGCACCGTGGGCGTGCCCTACACCGATGAGCAAATCGCCAAGGCAGCCGATGAAGTCAAAGGCAAGACCGAAATGGAAGCGCTCATTGCCTACCTCCAGGTCCTGGGCCTGGCCATCAAGTAAAGCGGAGCAACATCATGGACATCAATGATCTGCGCATCGCGGCCACGCTGGTCTCCTTCGTGACCTTTGTCGGTATCTTGCTGTGGGCGTTCTCGCGTCGTAACCAACGCGATTTCGACTCCGCAGCCCAGCTGCCCTTTGATCAGGATTGAGACCGCTGAGGTCCAAGGAAACATCATGAGTGATTTCACAAGCAACTTCTGGTCGATCTATGTGTCGGCCATCTCCATCGGCGGCATCGTCTTCTGCGTGTTCCTGCTCTGGTTTTCGTCGAAGCTCAAAATGTCGACCGCCAGCGACAACACCACCGGCCACGTCTGGGACGAAGACCTCGCCGAGATGAACAACCCCCTGCCGCGCTGGTGGCTCTGGCTTTTCATCCTCACCATCGTCTTTGCCGTCGTGTACTGGCTCGCCTATCCCGGCATGGGCACGTTCAAGGGCACATTGGGCTGGACTTCTCAAGGCCAGTATGAGGCCGAAGTGGCCAAGGCCAACGCCGACCTCGCCCCCATCTACGCGGCCTTTGACGCGCAAGACCCCGAGAAGCTCTCGGGTGACCCCAAGGCCATGGCCGTGGGGGAGCGCCTGTTCATGAACAACTGCGCCCAGTGCCACGGCTCCGACGCTCGCGGCTCCAAAGGCTTCCCCAACCTCACTGACAAAGACTGGCTCCATGGTGGCACGCCCGACAAGATCAAGGAGACCATCGTCAAAGGTCGCAACGGCGTGATGCCCCCCATGGCCGCAGCGGTGGGAACCCCTGAGGACATCCGCAACGTCTCGCACTATGTCTTGAGCCTCTCGGGCAGCCCACACGACTCCGTCAAGGCGGCCCTGGGCAAGCCCAAGTTCGCCGCCTGCGCGGCCTGCCACGGCCCCGAAGGTGGCGGCATGCACGCCATGGGCGCGCCCAACCTCACCGACAAGGTCTGGTTGCACGGCTGGGGCGAGGAGGCCATCGTCGCCATGATCAACAATGGCAAGCAAAACATGATGCCCGCGCAAGAAGGTCGCTTGACCGCATCGCAAATTCATGTGCTCACCGCCTATGTGTGGGGCCTCTCAAATAACCCGATCGCGGCAAAAACCAAATAAACTTTGTGACTCAAGAAGTTCCCTCCCGCAAGACCATCCCGATCGCCGCGGCCCCCTCGGGGGCTGACGACGACGTGATGGTCTCGCTGTATCAAGCCAGCCAAAAAATCTACCCCCGCTCCGTCGAGGGTGTGTTCGCTTCGTGGCGTTGGGTATTTGTCTGGATCACCCAACTCGCCTTCTACCTCACCCCCTGGTTCGATTGGGGCAGCCGCCAGGCCGTGCTCTTTGACCTCGGGGCGCGGCGTTTCTATATCTTCGGCCTCGTCCTCTACCCGCAGGACTTCATCTACCTCACCGGCTTGCTGGTGATCTCGGCGCTCTCGCTCTTTCTCTTCACCGCCGTGGCTGGGCGCCTATGGTGCGGCTACGCTTGCCCGCAAACGGTCTATACCGAAATCTTCCTCTGGATCGAGCGCAAGATCGAGGGCGATCGCAGCGCCCGCATGCGCCTCGATGAAGGCCACATGGGCTTGGAGAAGCTGGTCAAGAAGTGGTACAAGCACATCGTCTGGATTGGTTTTTCCATTTGGACGGGGTTTACCTTCGTGGGCTATTTCACGCCCATCAAGGAGCTCGGCATGGGCTTTTTCCACACCACGCTGAGCCATTGGGAGATCTTCTGGGTCTTGTTCTACGGCTTTGCCACGTATGGCAACGCCGGCTTCATGCGCGAGCAAATCTGCAAGTACATGTGCCCCTATGCGCGCTTTCAAAGCGCCATGTTCGATCACGACACCCTGATCGTCACCTACGACGCCGAGCGCGGCGAGCCGCGCGGCGCGCGCTCCAAAAAAGCCGATTACAAATCGCTCAACTTGGGCGAGTGCGTCGATTGCACGCTGTGCGTGCAAGTCTGCCCCACGGGCATCGACATCCGCAACGGGCTGCAGTACGAATGCATTGGCTGCGGCGCCTGCGCCGATGTCTGCGACACCGTGATGGACAAACTTGGTTATCCGCGCGGTCTGGTGCGCTACGCCACGCAAAATGCGCTGCTCAACCATTGGGGCAAGCCGCAGATGTGGAAGCGCGTCTTGCGCCCGCGCGTGCAAATCTATACCGCCATCTTGCTCGCCCTCATCGTGGGCCTGGGCGTGGCGCTTTACTTGCGTGATCCCTTCAAAGTGGACGTGGTGCGCGATCGCGCCTCGCTCGCGCGCTTGACCGAAGAGGGCACGCTCGAGAACATCTTCCGCCTGCAAATCATGAACGCGGCCGAGGCCGAGCAGTTCTACCGCATCGAAGTCAGCGGCTTGCCGGGCTTGCGCCTGCAACCCGACGCCGAGGTCGATGTCGGGCCCGCGCAATCGCGCTGGGTGGTCGTGCGCGCGGAGATACCCTATGGCAGCTCACCCGCTGGATCGCACAAAATCAGCTTCACCGTGCGGGAGCGCGAGAGCCAGCGCGAAGTGCACGAAAAATCCGTCTTCATCGTCCCGAGGTAAATGTCCATGGCCAAACCCGAACCCACGCCCTCCAAGCCCTGGTGGAACTACCCCCACATGTGGCTGGTCGTGGGTGGCCCCCTCGTGGTGGTGGTGGCGGCCATCGTCACAGCGGTCATTGCGCTGAGCGCGCCCGATCCCCTCATTGCCGAGGATTACTACAAAAAGGGTTTGGAGATCAACAAAACCCTCACCGAGCAGGACCGCAACATGGTGCCAGCGCTGCAAGCGCGCAATCATGCGGTCACGCCCGTCGCACCCCAAAACGCGGCGTCCTCAGCGGCACCCGGCGCTGCGCCCGGCAAACCCTAAGCGGCGCCGAAGCGCAGGCGAAAGCAGAGCAAGCGAAAGCAGAGCAAGCGAAAGCAGAGCAGGCGAAAGCAGAGCAAGCGAAAGCAGAGCCGGCGAGAGCTGCGCAGGCGAAAGCAGAGCAGGGCAGGGCAGAGAGCAGGGGATGGGCCGCCCATTCAGGCGGCCAGGGCGGCTTAGCAGTCGGCTGGGGTCACGATGCGGCGCAAGGCATCGGTGTCGATGATGCGCACATAGCGCTGCTTGACTTCAATGATGCCGTCGTCCACAAACTTAGAGAACGTGCGGCTCACCGTCTCGAGCTTGAGGCCCAAGTAGCTGCCAATTTCTTCCCGCGTCATGCGCAGCACGAGTTCCGATTGCGAGAACCCACGCGCATGCAGGCGTTGCACCAAATTGAGCAGGAAGGCGGCCAAACGCTCTTCGGCACGCATGCTGCCGAGCAAAAGCATCACGCCGTGCTCGCGCACAATCTCGCGACTCATGATCTTGTGCACATGGTGTTGCAGGCTTTTGATCTCGCGAGAGAGCTCCTCAATGCGCTCAAACGGCATGAGGCAAACCTCCGCGTCTTCCAGCGCCACCGCATCGCAGGTGTGGTGATCGCTCACAATGCCGTCGAGCCCCATGATCTCGCCTGCCATCTGAAAACCCGTGACTTGGTCACGTCCGTCTTCAGAGGAGATGCAGGTCTTGAAAAAACCCGTGCGAATGGCGTAGAGCGCACTGAATTTGTCGCCGTGGCGAAAGAGGTGTTCGCCGCGCAGAACTTTGCGGCGGCCGCCGACCACCTCATCAATCCGGCGCATGTCCTGATCTGACAAGCCCACCGGCATACACAGCTCGCGCAGGTTGCAGTTGGAGCAAGCGACTTTGATGGAATGGGTATTCATATGTCAATCACATTTGACACATGTCAAATCCCGCATCGGAACTGACAGGCATCATTGATCCGTATTTTAACGATTCTCATGACCACCGATACCCCCACTCCCGTCAGTGCCGACAGTCTGAGCCCGGATTTGTTGCGGCGCTACGATGTGCCGGGTCCGCGATACACCTCCTACCCCACGGCCGATCGGTTCGTGGAGGCTTTTGGTGAGGCCGATTACATCCAAGCTTTGCGGCAACGCCAACAAGGCATGAGTCCTAAGGGGCTACCCTTATCGCTCTATGTCCATGTGCCGTTTTGTGAGTCGCTGTGCTACTACTGCGCGTGCAACAAAATCATCACCAAGCACCACGAGCGCGGTACCGAGTACTTGCGCTACCTAGAGCGCGAGGTTGAGCTCACCGTTGCGCATTTAGGCGCAGGCTGCGCAGTCTCGCAGCTGCACCTCGGCGGGGGCAGCCCCACCTTCCTGAGCGACGACGAACTGCGCGCGCTCATGGCCATGTTGCGCCGCAGTTTTGAGCTCGTCCCCGGTGGGGAGTACGCCATCGAGGTCGACCCCCGCACCGTGAGTCCCGCCCGCCTGGCCACGTTGGCCGAGCTCGGCTTTAACCGCCTGAGCTTTGGCGTGCAAGATTTCGAGCCCGCCGTGCAAAAGGCGGTTCACCGCATTCAGCCTGCCGAGCAAGTCTTTGACTTGGTGGCCCACGCGCGCGAGTTGGGCTTTGATGCCATCAACGCCGATCTCATCTACGGCCTGCCCATGCAGACCCCCGAGACCTTCGCCCGCACGCTCGAGAAAATCACCCGCTTGCGCCCCGACCGCATTGCCCTCTACGCGTATGCCCACCTGCCCGAGCGCTTCAAGCCGCAGCGGCGCATTCACGCCTATGAGTTGCCCCCCGCTGCGGCCAAACTCGCCATGCTCGACATGGCGCTCAAGCACCTCATGCACGCGGGCTACGACTACGTGGGCATGGATCACTTCGCCTTGCCTGACGACCCCTTGGCCGTCGCCAAGCGCCAAGGGCGTCTGCACCGCAATTTCCAGGGCTACAGCACCCAACCCGATTGCGACTTGGTGGCGCTGGGCGTCTCGGCCATCGGCAAGGTCGGTGCCACGTTCAGCCAGAACGTCAAAACCCTGGAAGAGTATTACGACCTGCTCAGCCAAGGGCGCTTGCCCGTGGTACGGGGCCTGGCCCTCAATCGCGATGACTTGGTGCGCCGCACCGTCATCATGGCCTTGATGTGCCAGGGCCATTTGAGCTTTGAATCGGTGGAAGTCTCCCACCTCATCGACTTTCGCAGCTATTTCGCGCGTGAGCTCGAAACCCTGGCCGACATGCAGCAGCAAGGCCTGGTGATTCTGGAGCCCTCGGGCATTCAAGTCACCGAACTCGGGTGGTTTTTTGTCCGCGGCGTGGCCATGGTGTTCGACAAATACCTGCAAGCCGACCAAAACCGCGCCCGATTCTCTAAAATCATTTAATGCTCACCACCCTCGCGCTGACCGCCCTGCTCATGGGGCTGGCAGGCGGGCCGCACTGCTTGGCCATGTGCGGCGCCG
Source organism: Limnohabitans sp. (assembly GCA_018883455.1). Lineage (GTDB taxonomy): Bacteria > Pseudomonadota > Gammaproteobacteria > Burkholderiales > Burkholderiaceae_C > Limnohabitans. The sequence continues at coordinate 23,182 of VEQC01000002.1, forward strand.
CGTGCGCCGGCGTGGGGCGCTCGGCGCAAATGCGCGGGCAGGGGCGGGGCACGGGTGCCATGCTGCTTTTTCAAATCGGGCGCATCATCGGCTACGCCACCCTGGGCGCCGTGGCGGCTTCCGCCTTCCAGGGCGTGGGCTGGCTCAGCACCCAGTCCGTGGCCCTGCGCCCCGTTTGGACCTTCTTCCACATCGTCTGCTTCCTGCTCGGCATGGTCCTGCTCGTGCGTGCCGCGCAGCCCATTTGGCTCGAAGGCGTGGGCCGCGCGGTTTGGCGTCGGGTCCAGGCCATGACGGCCCACCTGAAATTGCAAGGCGCGGGCGCGGTCATCTTGGGCATCCTGTGGGCCCTCTTGCCCTGTGGGCTGCTCTACGGCGCGTTGCTGGTGGCCTCCCTCACCAACTCGGCCCTCCAAGGTGCCGTCGTCATGGGCGCATTCGCTCTGGGCAGCGCGCTCGTGCTCACCGTCGGCCCCATGCTCTGGCTGCGCCTGCGCGGTTTTGAGAACGAAGGAGACGGCAGCGGCAGCTGGGGCGTTCGCTTGGCCGGCCTAGCCCTCGCCGCCAGCGCCGCCTGGTCCCTCTGGATGGGCTTGGTCGAATACCAAGCCCCTTGGTGCTTGGTGCCGCAGTAGGACTTAAGCCAAACCCTTATAGAGCATATACGCCGCGAGCAAATAAAGCATGCCGGCGAAGATGCGCTTGAGTTTTTTCACGGGCAGTTGGTGCGCCACGCGCGCGCCCAGGGGCGCGGTGAGTACGCTGCACGAGGCGATCACGAGCAGGGCCGGCAACCACAGATAGCCAAACGCTCCGGGGGGCAGGCCTTCCATGCTCCAGCCGCTCACGATGTAGCCCGCCACGTTGGCCACAGCAATCGGAAAGCCCAGTGCCGCACTGGTGGCCACCGCATGGTGGATCGCCACGTTGCACCACGTCATGAAGGGCACACTGATAAATCCGCCCCCCGCGCCCACGAGCCCGGAGAGAAACCCAATACTGCCGCCCGCGAGCAACTGCCCGCCGCGGCCAGGCATCTGCCGGCTTGGCGCGGGCTTCTTGTCCAGAAACATTTGGGTGGCCGAGAAGCCCACAAACGCGCCAAAGAAAATGGCGAGTGACGCCCCCTTGATCAAGGCAAACACACCGAGGCTGCTGATCAAGCTGCCCAGCACAATGCCCGGGGCGAGTCCGGTGACCAAGTCCCAGCGCACCGCGCCTTTTTTGTGGTGGGCGCGCACGCTCGAGATGGAGGTGAAGATGATCGTCGCCATCGAGGTGGCAATGGCCATCTTCACGGCCAAGCTCGTATCGACCCCTTGGCCCGAGAGCAAGAGCGTGATGAACGGCACCATCACCATACCCCCGCCAATGCCGAGCAAGCCCGCGAGAAAGCCAGAACAACTGCCCAGCAGGACAAACGAAATCAGGAGGTCGGGGGAGGTGAGGAGTTCCATAAAGAAAAGGTGTCTGCAAGGATCAGGGGACCGGCATCCTGAACCGGGGGTTCAGGTGGGCGAGGGCAGACTGACCTTGGGTTCATCTGACGCGAGACGATCACGCTAGCCAGCCGATGTTCCAAGCCCGGGCTCAAATGAGCATTGGTTCAAGGAAATATAAAGCCCCCCGACTTGCAGACCGATCCATTTTATAGGGCTTGGTCAGAGCAATTGGTTGTCGTGGGCCAACGCTTGATCGAGGCGACCGAGCAATTGGCGCAAAGTCTCCTGCTCCTCGGGCGCAAAGGCGCTGGCCTGGGCGGGCGTGTCGGTGAGGTCAAAGGCGAGGTTGAGCGCGGCCAAGACCGAAATGCGGTCGCGCGCTTTGATTTTGCCCGCATCGCGAATCTTGCACATGGCCTCGTCCACCCGCTGCACCGCTTGCGCCAGACGCGCCTCACCGCCCGGTGGGCAGCCCAGCACATAGCTCTGGCCCATGATTTGCACTTCAATTTGCTTCACGGGGCGTCCTTGGTGACCATTTCCTGGGGCAGGCGCTCGATGAGCGCGTCAATGCGGGAGCGCGCTGCGGCCAAGCGAGATTTGAGCAATTCACGCTCGTGCGTCAACTCCTGCACCTGCGCCGTGAGCAAGGCGTTGGTGCGCTGCAGCTCCTCATGGCGGAGCAGCAAGCGCTCCACACGGTCTGCGATTTGCGTGATCAAGGAGTTTTGAGCCATCAGGTCAGCATTCTAAGCAAAGACGCTCACGGGCAAACCCCCATTTGCGCGGAGTGAGGGCTCTTTGCCACAATTTCGATTAGAGAAATCCATTTACTAATGTTAAACTCTCGCCGGCACACCGACAGAGGAGACAAACCCCATGGGAACCTATACCTATCCCAAGTTTGAAGTCCGTTCCACGCAGGATTTGCAAGGAACAGTACAACGTCGCCCCCTCATCATCATTGGCGCGGGCCCCGTGGGCTTGGCCGCGGCCATCGAAGCGCGCCTCAACGGCCTCGACGTCCTGCTCTTTGACGAAGACGACTCCGTCTCCGTAGGCTCACGCGCCGTTTGCTACGCCAAGCGCACCCTGGAAATTCTCGACCGCCTCGGCGTGGGCGATGCGCTTTGCGCCAAAGGCGTGAGCTGGAACATTGGCCGCACCTTTTTGCAGGAGGAAGAGGTCTATCGCTTCAACCTCGTGCCCGAGGAAGGGCATCAGCGCCCAGGCATGATCAACTTGCAGCAATACCACTTGGAGGAGGCCTTGGTCGCGCGCGCCCTTGAGCTCGGAGTCGACCTGCGCTGGAAATGCCGAGTCGTGGGCGTGACATCGCTTGCCGACCATGCCCGCTTGGAAGTGGAGTCGCTCGAAGGCCGCTTTGCCATCGAGGCCGATTGGCTCATCGTCGCCGATGGCGCGCGCAGCCCGGTGCGCCAAATGCTCGGCCTCGACATCGAAGGCATGATCTTCAAAGATCGCTTCCTCATCGCCGACGTCGTCATGCAAGCGGATTTCCCCGCTGAGCGTTGGTTCTGGTTCGATCCCCCGTTTCACCCCGGCCAGAGCGTGCTGCTGCACAAACAGGCCGACAACATCTGGCGCATCGACTTCCAGCTTGGCTGGGACGCCGATCCCGAGGCCGAAAAAAAGCCCGAGCGTGTTCTGCCGCGCCTCAAAGCCATGCTGGGCGACGACCGTCCCTTCGAGCTCGAATGGGTGAGCGTCTACACCTTCCAGTGTCGTCGCATGAAGGATTTCCGCCACCAGCGCTGCCTCTTCGTGGGCGACGCCGCGCACCAGGTTTCTCCCTTTGGCGCGCGTGGGGCCAATTCGGGTTTTCAAGACACCGACACCTTGCTCTGGAAACTCGCCTTGGTCATGCGGGGCCTGGCCCCCGAAGGCCTCATCGACAGCTATCACCGTGAGCGCGCCTTCGCCGCCGACGAGAACATCCTCAACTCGACGCGTTCGACCGACTACATCACCCCCAAAACCCACACCAGTCGCACTTTCCGCAACGCCGCCTTGTCACTCGCACGCCACCACGGTTTTGCCCGCAAGCTCGTGAACTCGGGGCGCCTCTCGCTGCCGAGTTTCCTCACCGAGACGCCGCTCAACACCCCCGATCGCGATGCCTTCGCGGGCGACATGGTCCCCGGCGCGCCCATGGACGACGCCCCCGTCACCCACGAGGGCCAAGCGGGCTGGCTGCTGCGCCACCTCGCCACGCGTTTTCACTGCTTGGTCTTTGTCGACAAGCCCGGCGAGCTCGACCCCCAAACGCGCCAGGATCTCCAAGCCCTGCGCCAGGGGGAGGTGCCCATCGAGCCCCTCATCGTGAGCGCCCAGCCGGGACAGGTTGATGGCTTGACCGTCCTGGTCGATACCCAGAACTGGTTTGCGCGCCGCTACGACGCGCGCTCTGGCTCGGTCTGGCTGGCCCGCCCTGATCAACACCTCTGCGCCCGCTGGCGTAGCTTTGACGTCCAGGCCGTGCGCCTGGCCCTTGACCGCGCTCTGGCCAAAGCCTGAGGAGTTCGAACATGTCCCAATTAAATCTGCAACCCCATTTCTTCGAACCCGGCAAACGCTACTTTCGCGATTTCACGCCCGGAGATGATTTCTACCAAGCCCTCATCGACACCCATCGGGGCTTGAGCGACGCTCAGAGCGAACTCGTCAACGCCAAGCTCATCTTGCTCTTGGCCAACCACATCGGCGATCTCTCCGTGCTGCGCGAGGCCATGCGCCTTGCGCGCGCAGACGTGGCCGAGGAACTGCCCCAAACCTGACCCCAAGGAGCCCGCCATGAAACTCTCCCGCATTCACCATGTGGCCTACCGTTGCAAGGACGCCAAGCAAACCGTGGAGTGGTACGTCAAGCACCTCAACATGGATTTCGTGCTCGCCATCGCCGAGGACCAAGTGCCCAGCACCAAGGCCCCCGACCCCTACATGCACGTCTTCCTCGACGCCGGTCAAGGCAATGTGCTCGCTTTCTTTGAGTTGCCCAACTCCCCCACCATGGGGCGCGACACCAACACGCCCGAGTGGGTCCAGCACATCGCCTTCAAGGTGGACTCCATGGCCACCCTCGAAGCCATGAAGCAAAAGCTCGAGGCCAGTGGGGTAGAGGTGGTGGGCATCACCGATCACACCATCTTCAAGTCCATTTACTTCTTCGACCCCAACGGCCATCGCCTGGAGATCGCCTGCGACATCGGCACCCCCGAGATGTACCAAAAGCTCGACGCCGTGAAGTGGGAGATGCTCGAAGAGTGGAGCCAAACCCGCCGAGCCCCACGCCACGCGGCATGGATGCACGACAAAGAGTTTCATTAAGCTGCCGGCGCGGGGGTTTTGTCGCGATAGTCGCAGCACGCCGCCACCGCGCAGCGCCAGCACTGGGGCTTGCGCGCCTGGCACACATAGCGCCCGTGCAGGATCAACCAGTGGTGCGCGTCGGGCAGGTAGGCTGCGGGAATGCGCTTGAGCAAGGCCAGCTCCACCGCCAGCGGGGTTTTGCCCGGGGCGAGCCCGGTGCGCTGGCTCACCCGAAAAATATGCGTGTCCACGGCCATGGTGGGCTCGCCAAACGCCACATTGAGCACCACGTTGGCGGTTTTGCGGCCCACCCCGGGCAGCGCTTCAAGTGCCTCGCGCGAACGCGGCACCTCCCCACCATGACGCTCCACCAGCAGCTGGCAAGTCGCCATCAAATGCCGCGCCTTGCTGCGGTAGAGCCCAATCGTGCGCACATACGACTCCAGCCGGGGCAAGCCCAGCGCCAAAATCTTCGCGGGCGTGTTGGCCACCGGAAAAAGCCGCCGTGTGGCCTTGTTCACCCCGACGTCCGTGGCCTGAGCGCTCAGCAACACGGCTGCGAGCAACTCGAACACACTGGTATATTCCAATTCCGTGTTGGGTTGCGGATTGGCTGCCTTCCAGGTGGCAAACATCGTTTCAATCTGGGCCCGTTGCATCGCCGCTCCTTCTAAGCTGTTTCAAGCCGGATTATTTCTCATGCAATTCGCCGAACGCCTCAACCAAGTGGAAACCTCTGCCATCCGTGAGCTCTTTAAGCTCTTGGGCAAACCCGGCATCATCAGCTTTGCGGGGGGCTTCCCCGACAGCGCCATGTTCGATGTCGAGGGCATTCAAGCCGCCAGCACCCGTGCGTTGCAGACGGAACCCGGCGCCGCCCTGCAATACGGCGCGACCGAAGGCTACAACCCCTTGCGCGAGCAGCTCGCCGCCTTCATGGCCGCCAAAGGTGTGGCCGATCTGCGCCCCGACCAACTGATCGTCACCACCGGCAGCCAACAAGCGCTGGACCTCATCGGCAAGGTCTTGCTCGGCCCGGGCGACACCGCCTTGGTCGAAGCGCCCACCTTTTTGGCCACCATCCAGTGCTTTCGCCTCTACGGCCCACAGGTCATCGGGGTGCCCCTAGACGCCCAGGGTGTGCAACTCGACGCCCTCGAAGCCCTCATCGCGCGCCACCGCCCCAAGCTGCTCTACCTCATCCCCACCTTTGGCAACCCCAGCGGCGGCCTCATGAGCCGCGAGCGGCGCCTGCGCGTGCTCGAACTCGCCGTGCGCCACCAAGTGGTGCTGGTCGAGGACGACCCCTATGGCGATCTCTACTTCGGCGAAGCACCGCCCCCCTCCATGCTCGCGCTCTCCAGCGAAGTGCCGGGCAGCCGCGATTGGCTGGTGCATTGCGGCTCGCTCTCCAAGGTCCTCGCCCCAGGCCTGCGCGTGGGCTGGATGATCGCGCCCCCGGAACTGCTCGCGCGCGCGACCATGTGCAAGCAGTTCTCCGACGCCCACACCTCCACCCTGTCCCAGGCCACCGCCGCACACTACCTGCAGTCCGGCCGCATGCCACAAACGCTGGCCAAAGTGCGCGCCACTTACGCCGCGCGGGCCCAGGCCATGGGAGACGCCTTGCGCAGTGAGCTCGGCGCGGGCATCGAATTTCAGCCCCCGCAGGGTGGCATGTTCATTTGGGCGCGCCTGACGGGCGCCCAAGGCCTCATCCGCGACGGGGCCGAGCTCGCGCGACGGGCCATTGAAAAAGGCGTGGCCTTTGTGCCGGGCACCCCGTTCTACGCCACCGATCCTGACCCGAGCACCCTGCGCCTGAGCTTTGCCACGGCCGACATAGATCGCATTCGCGAAGGTGTCGCCCGCCTGGGCCAAGCCCTTCACGCCCAATGATTTCTCTGGAGTTTTGCCATGTCCCGCTACCCCCAACCCGATCTCAACAGCCTGCCGCAAGACCTGCGTGAACGCATTCTGGAGGTGCAGGAGAAAGCGGGCTTTGTGCCCAATGTGTTCTTGAGCCTCGCGCGTCGCCCCGCCGAGTGGCGCGCCTTCTTCGCCTACCACGACGCCCTCATGATGCCCGAGACCGTTGGGCGCGAGAGCAACCTCACCAAGGGCGATCGGGAGATGATCGTCACCACCACCAGTGCGGCCAACAACTGCCTCTACTGCGTGGTCGCGCACGGGGCGATCCTGCGCATCTACGAGAAAAAACCCCTGGTGGCCGATCAAGTGGCGGTCAATTACCGCAAGGCCGACATCACCCCACGCCAACGCGCCATGCTCGATTTCGCGATGAAAGTCTGCCAGCACTCCGATGCGGTGAACGACGAGGATTTCGCCGCCTTGCACGCCCATGGCTTTAACGACGAAGACATCTGGGACATCACGGCCATCACCGCCTTCTTTGGGCTCTCCAACCGCATCGCCAGCGTCACGGGCATGATGCCCAACCCCGAGTTCTACCTCATGGGGCGCGTACCCAAGGCCAAATAAGCCGTCTCGGCCGGGGCAGGGCGGGTGTGCCTTAGTCGGGCGTGACCAGAGCGCGTATGGCCTCGGGCAAATCCACCGCTTTTTGGCGCGGGAAATCCACCCAAATCGTGGTCGCGCCGCCTGCGGCGTAAATGAGCCCGGGCTGATCCACGCGCTCCATCGTGCCCCAGGTCTCAAACGTGGTGCGGGCGGGGTCGCTCGCGTACATCTTCACCAAAATGTCGCCCGGGTATTCCAGCTGCTTGTAGAAGTTACAAAACGCATTGACGATCACCGGCCCCACCACCTGCGGCCCCAGCTCCACGCCAATCGTGCGAAACCACTCCAGCCGCGCGATCTCCAGGTAGCGGAAATACAAGGTGTTGTTGACGTGGCCCATCACGTCCATATCGCCCCAGCGAATGGGCAGGGTCATTTCATGCACGAGCTTCTTGCGCTCGGGTAATTCGTATTTCATGACAGCCCAAACCCATCATCGGCCGAGAGAATCGCGCCATTGACGAAATGGCTCTGGTCGCTCGCGAGCATCACCAACAAGGCGTCCAAGTCTTTTGGTTGACCCACGCGCTTGCGCGGCATCATCTGAATCAGGCGCTGGCCTTGCTCAGTCTCCCAATGGTGGTGGTTGATCTCGGTGTCGATGTAGCCCGGGCAAATGGCGTTGACATTGATGCCAAAGCGCCCCCACTCCAGCGCCATGGCGCGGGTCATGTGCACCACGGCGGCCTTGCTCATGCAGTAAGCACCGATTTGGGGCAATACCCGCAAGCCCCCCACCGAGGCAATGTTGATGATGCGCCCGCCCGTGTAGTTGCCCGGCGCCGCGCCCTTGGCGCGCGCGAGCATGCGCTTGCCCACCTCTTGGGCCATGAAAAACGCCCCGCGCACATTGGTGTCGAAAATGAAATCAAAATCATCCTCGGTCACATCCTGAATGCGCGAGGTGGTGCTCACGCCCGAGTTGTTGACCAAAATGTCAATGCTGCCGACCTCGGTCTCGGCATGCGCTACCGCCGAGCGAATGCTGCCGAGCTCGGTCACATCCAGGGTCACCACATGGGCGTCCCCCCCCTCCGACTCGATTTCCGCGCGCAACTCCTTGAGCCGCTCCACGCGCCGGCTCGCCAGCACCACCGCCGCGCCGGCGCGCGCCAACGTACGGGCAAACTGCGCCCCCAGGCCGCTCGAAGCGCCGGTAACGAGGGCAATGCGCCCGGAGAGGTCGATTTCGTAGGCCATGAAAGCTCCTGTGGTTTCGGACTCGTACCCCCCAATTATGGCCATCCGTTGCCTCTAAAATCTGTCTCGACGCAGACACAGAAGGATTTGCCATGACAAACGAGGAACTGCTGGCGCAGTTTGGCCCCCGCGAAGCGATGGAATACGACGTCGTCATCGTCGGTGGCGGCCCGGCGGGCCTGGCCAGCGCCATTCGCATCCGCCAGCTCGCCGCCGAACGGGGCCAAGAGGTCTCGGTAGTGGTGCTGGAGAAGGGCTCGGAGCCCGGCGCCCACATTCTCTCCGGTGCGGTCATGGACCCCATCGCCTTGAACGAGCTCATCCCCGACTGGAAGGCGCTGGGGGCCCCCTTGAACCAACCCGTCACGGGCGACGAACTCCTCACCCTCACCGAAACCGACGCCACCGCCACCCCGCACTGGCTCATGCCGCGCAATTTCCACAACGACGGCTGCTACGTCATCTCGCTGAGCAATCTCGTCAAGTGGCTCGCCTCGCATGCCGAGTCCATTGGCGTGGAAATCTTCCCCGGCTTTAGCGCCGCCGAAGTGCTCTACCACGAGGACGGCTCCGTCAAAGGCGTGGCCACCGGCCACATGGGCCTGGGCAAGGACGGCGAGCCCACCGACTCCTTCCAACTCGGCATGGAGTTGCACGCCAAGTACACCATCTTCGCCGAAGGCGCACGCGGCCACCTGGGCAAGCAAGTCATCGCGCGCTATGGACTCGACGCCGGCAAGGACGCCCAAACGTTTGCCATCGGCATCAAAGAGCTCTGGGAGATCGACCCCGCCAAGGCCCAGCCCGGCTTGGTCGTGCACACGGCGGGTTGGCCCATCGCGGACAACACCTTTGGCGGGGGCTTCCTCTACCACCTCGAAAACAACCAGGTCACCCTGGGCTTTGTGGTCGGCCTCAACTACGAGAATCCCTACTTCAGCCCGTTTGAAGAAATGCAGCGCTGGAAAACCCACCCGCGCATCCGCGCCGTCCTCGAAGGCGGCAAGCGCTTGGGCTATGGGGCCCGCGCCATCAACAACGGCAGCCCCCAAGCCCTGCCCAAAACCGTCTTCCCCGGCGGCGCCTTGGTGGGTTGCGACGCGGGCTACCTCAACGCCGCGCGCATCAAGGGCAGCCACGCCGCCCTCAAGAGCGGCATGCTCGCGGGCGAAGCCGCCTTTGAAGCCGTGGCCGCTGGCCGCGCGCAAGACGAACTCAGCGCCTATCCCGAATCCTTCGCCCGCAGCTGGCTGGCCAAAGAGCTCGACCAATACCGCAACTTCAAGAACTGGTTCAAGAAGGGCAAAACCATGGGCTTGCTCATGACCGGCGTGGAGCACTGGTTCTTGCCCAAAGTGGGCGTGAGCAGCCCGCCCTGGACCCTGCACAACCACATGCGTGACCACGAGGCGCTGCGCCCCGCGAGCGCCTGCCAGCCCATCGCTTACCCCAAGCCCGATGGCGTCATCACCTTTGACCGCTTGAGCAGCGTGTTTGTGAGCAACACCAACCACGAGGAGAACCAGCCCGCCCACCTCACCCTCAAGCAAGACAGCGTGCCGGTGCAAATCAACCTGCAACGCTACGCCGGTCCTGAGGGGCGTTATTGCCCGGCCGGTGTGTACGAGTACATCAAAACCGACGATGGCCAGGATCGACTGCAAATCAACGCCCAAAACTGCGTGCATTGCAAGACCTGTGACATCAAAGACCCCACCCAGAACATCGTCTGGGTCACGCCCGAGGGCGGTGGGGGTCCCAACTACGTGGGCATGTAAGCCCACTGTGTCCTTCATCCCTTATCCTGTCATTTGTTTCCTTTCTCGGAGCGTTGTGTGAACAAACTATTCCCCTCTGCGGCTGAAGCGCTCAAAGACATCGTGCGCGACGGCCAGCTGCTCGCCGTCGGTGGCTTTGGCCTTTGCGGTATTCCCGAAGCCCTCATCGACGCCTTGCGCGACTCCGGCGCCAAAAACCTCACCGTCATCTCCAACAACGCGGGCGTGGACGGCTTTGGCCTGGGCAAACTGCTCGAGACGCGCCAGATCAAAAAAATGATCTCCTCCTACGTGGGCGAGAACAAAGAGTTCGAGCGCCAGTTCCTGGCGGGTGAGTTGGAGCTGGAGTTCACTCCCCAAGGCACCTTGGCGGAGAAGCTGCGCGCTGGCGGCGCAGGCATACCGGCCTTCTTCACCCGCACCGGCGTGGGCACCATCGTCGCCGACGGCAAAGAGCTGCGCGAATTCGACGGAGAGACCTACGTCATGGAACGCTCCCTCGTGCCCGACATCGCCCTCATCAAGGCCGACGTGGCCGATCGCTCGGGCAACCTGCGCTTTAACCTCACCGCGCGCAACTTCAACCCCGCCGCCGCTACGGCTGGCAAGATCTGTGTGGTCGAAGTCGAACGCGTGGTCGCCACCGGCGAAATCGCCCCGGACGATGTGCACCTGCCCGGCATCTACGTGCACCGCATCGTGCACAACCCGACGCCGGAAAAGCGCATCGAAAAACTCACCACCCGCGACCGCAAGTAAGGAATCACCATGCCCTGGACCCAAGACCAAATGGCGGCCCGTGCCGCCCTCGAATTGCAGGATGGCTTCTACGTCAACCTCGGCATCGGCATCCCGACCCTCGTGGCCAACCATGTGCCCGACCACGTCGAAGTCTGGCTGCAAAGCGAAAACGGCATGCTCGGCATTGGCCCCTTCCCCTATGAGGACGAAGTCGACGCCGATCTCATCAACGCCGGCAAACAAACCGTCACCACCATCAAAGGCTCGTCCATCTTCGGCTCCGACCAATCCTTTGCCATGATCCGCGGCGGCAAGATCAACCTCTCCATCCTCGGCGCCATGCAGGTGAGCGAGAAGGGCGATCTGGCCAACTGGATGATCCCTGGCAAGATGGTCAAAGGCATGGGCGGCGCGATGGACCTCGTCGCTGGCGTGCCGCGCGTGATCATCCTCATGGAACATGTCGCGCGCAAGAAGGACGGCACGGAAGACCTCAAAATCCTCCCCCAGTGCAACCTGCCCCTCACCGGCGTGGGCGTGGTCGACCGCATCATCACCGACCTCGCGGTGATGGACGTCACCCCCGAAGGCCTGCGCGTGGTGGAACTCGCCCCCGGCGTCACCCGCGAATTCGTGCAGAGCAAAACCGGGGTGACCTTGCACTTTTAAGCGCTCACTGCATCCACTAACATGAGGGACTGACGCTGCGCGTCAGTCCCTTTTGTTTGTCCCAAGCCCTCGCAAAAGACCGCGCCATGATGCATTTCTCGCCCAAAGGTTTCCCTCCCCCATCTGGACCCTTGGATCCACGCCGCATCGCCCAACACGGCTGGAATGTCTTGCGCGGGGATCTGCCCACCCCCGTGGCCGTCTTGAAACAAACGCCGTTGCGCAACAACATTGCGTGGATGAAGCGGTTTTGCGATCGCTGGGGCTTGTCCCTCGCCCCACATGGCAAAACCACGCTCTCCCCGGAGCTCTATCGCCTGCAGCTCGAAGCCGGGGCCTGGGGCATCACCTTTGCCAGCGTCTTTCAGGCTGGCTTGGGCTTTGCCAACGGGGTGCCCAATCTGCTGATCGCCAATCAGGTTTTCCAGCCTATTGACCTCGCCACTTTGCATGGCTGGCAGCAGCAAAAGCCAGAGTCACGCGCGCTCTTTTTGGTCGACTCACAGCAACAACTCGGCCTCATTCGCGATTGGCTCCAACGCCACCCGCAGGCTTCATTTGAAGTCTTGCTGGAGCTGGGCGTGGCCAATAAACGCGCGGGCGTGCGCGACGACGCCCAAGCCCTAGCCCTGGCGCGCGAAATCCATCGCACACCGGGCTTGCGCCTGGTGGGCATCGAGGCTTACGAGGGCGGCTTACTCGCTCCCGATGAGGCCCAAGAGCGAGCCGCCGTCGGCCACCTGATGGCGCGCATCGCGCAAGTGGCCAAGGCGTGCGAACAGGAGGGCTTGTTCGAGACCGAGGAAATCATCCTCACCGCTGGGGGCTCGACCCTCTTCGATCTCGTGGCCTTGCTCCTCAAGCCCACGCTCGTAGAGCCCCATCGCAAAATCCTGCGCTCGGGCTGCTACCTCACCCACGACCACTTGCACCTCGAGCGCCAATTCGAGCGCCTCATACAGCGCACGCCCAGCGAGGGCCGCTTGCAGCCCGCGCTCGAGTTGGTGTGCCATGTCGCCTCCACCCCCGAGCCAGGCTTGGCCATCCTCAACCTCGGGCGGCGCGATGTCGCCTTTGACCAAGCCTGGCCCAAACCCCTGCAACGCCTGCGCGCCGCCGCTTCCCCTTCCCGAACCCATCACCCTCCAGTGCCCCAAGCCGTTCCCGCGCATTGGGCCATCGATAACCTCAACGACCAGCACGCCTACCTGCGCTACGACCCGCAAGCAGGAGACCCCGCCCCGGAAGTGGGCGAGCTACTCCTCTGTGGCTTCTCTCACCCTTGCACCACCTTTGACAAGTGGCGTTGGATGCCCGTCGTGGATGACACCTACACCGTGGTCGATGCGGTCACCATTCACTTCTGAGGGCCATTTGAAAAAAGCCGATGGATGGCGCTGCGCAGCCAGGCGTGACCGGGGTCTTTCTGCAAGCGCTGGTGCCAGTGCAACTGCACATCGATCACAGGCGCTTTCACCGGGGTCGGCACCTTGCGCACTTGCCCGTGTTGGACGCAAAAATCCGCCAAATCCTGGGGAACAGTGGCCACGAGATCGCTCGATTCAATGATGGGCAGCAGACTCAGAAAGTTCGAGATCTCCAGCACCACGCGCCGCGTGATGCCCTGCTGTTGCAGGTGCTTTTCAAACACATGCTCCCGCCCATGCGGTTTGACCACCACATGCGAGGCCGCCATGAACTGCTCCAAGCTCATGCGCTCACCAATGTGCGGGTGATGTTTGCGCACCAAGCTCACATGCGAGGAGCGCATGAGCTGCTGTTTGAAAAAGCCCGCTTTGTGCAAATCCGGGAAATAGCCCATGGCCAGGTCTGCCGCCCCCGACTCCAGGCTCTCCGCCGCGGCGTGGCGCGGCATGGCCATCGTGCGCAGGTTGAGTTGGGGGGCCTCTTTGGTCAACATGGCCAAGATGCGGGGCAAAAAATTGGCTTCCCCAATATCGGGCATGAGCACGGTGAACGTGCGCGTGGATGAGCGCGCCTCAAACCGGGCCGGTTGCAGGATTTCGCTCTGCACCGTCTGGATGACTTGCCTGACCGAGGCGCTCAGCTGCAAAGCGCGGGGGGTGGGTTTCATCTCCAGCCCGGCCCGAATGAACAAAGGGTCTTCCAGCAAGATCCGCAGGCGTCGCAGCGCCGAACTCATGGCCGGTTGACTCAGGCCAATCGCCTCGCCCGCGCGGGTGACATTTCGGTGTTCCAGCATGGCATGGAAGGTCACCAGCAGGTTCAGATCGATGGCCGAGATATTCATGAAACAAATTCTACCTATTCAAATAATTGTCTGGATGAATCATCTCACGCCCCCTAAAGTCGAGCGCACAAGCGCTCATACCTGCGCATACCGCCACCGGAGCTCCTGCATGACCACCTTGTCCTTGACCCTTGCCCAAGAAATCATCCAAGCCGCCTTGGCGCACGCCCACGCCCAAGGCTATAAACCCATGGGCATCGTCGTGGTGGACGAAGCGGGACAGCTCAAGGCGTTTGCCCGTGAAGACGGAGCCAGCATGTTTCGCTTTGACATTGCAAGGGCCAAGGCCTGGGGGGCCGTGGGCATGGGCGCATCCAGTCGGGTGCTGGCGCAACGCGCCAAGGACAACCCCAATTTCTTTGTCTCATTGGCGGCCACCGCCGAGGGCAAATTTCTGCCCCAAACGGGCGCGGTATTGGTGAAGAACGCCGCCGGTGAACTGCTGGGGGCGGTTGGCGCGAGCGGTGGAACAGGGGACGAGGACGAGGCCATTTGCATCGCCGGAATCGAAGCCGTCGGCCTGGTGGTGGGCTGAGCGCATGCACAAGCGCTGGACCACTCGCAAACGATTCGCGGATTTGGACGCCATAAGCCTGGGTCTTCAGTCCGCCACTTTTTGGGATACCTTGCCATGACCCATGCTTCCGCTTTGGTGGCTGCTTTGCGCAGCGTCGCGCTCACCGTGCCGGACCTCGCCCTGGCCGAAGATTTTTTCACCCGCACTTGGCAGCTGCAAGTGGTGGCCCGCACCACCGACGCGTTGTACTTTCGCGGTGCGGGGGAGGATCACCATTTGTTGGCTTTGCACGAGGCCCCCGGCCCTGCATCAATTTTGCACGTCACGCTGCGGGCGCACAGCGTGGCCGCATTGACCCAGGCCATGCACAGCACCGAAGCGGCAGGCGGCCGGGTGCTCTCAGCGCCTGCGCCGGTGACGGCGCCTGGAGGAGGGCAGGCCGTGGTGTTGGCCGATCCCGATGGCCGCGTGTTCCAACTGGTTTACGGTGACGAGCGCCTGCACCCCATCGATGATGCGCCCGACATGCCCGTGCGGCTGGCCCATGTGGTGCTCAACAGCGGCCACGTCGAAGATACCCGCCAGTTCCTGGAAGAGGCCCTCGACTTCTCACTCTCGGACCGCACGCGCATCATGGCCTTCATGCGCTGTAACAGTGATCACCACAGCGTGGCCTTGGGCGATACCGACAATCACGCCTTGAACCACATCGCGTTTTTAATGCCCGACCTCGATGCCGTCATGCGCGGGGGCGGGCGCATGCGCGATGCGGGCTTTCCCATCGAGTGGGGTCCAGGCCGCCACGGCCCTGGGGACAACGCCTTCAACTACTTTGTGGGCCCGTTTGACATCGTCATCGAGTACACCGCCGAGGTCGAGCAAATCGATGACCGCTACCAGCCTGGCCAACCGTCGGACTGGACATGGCCGCCAGGGCGGGTCGATCAATGGGGCATCTCACAGCCGCCGAGTGCGCGCCTGAAGGAGGCCCAGCGCGCCGTGTTGTTTGCCCCCATCGGGAATGGCCATGTTTGATGTGGCCATCGTGGGATTTGGCCCGACGGGTGCGGTCGCCGCTGGCCTCCTGGGTTTGCAAGGCATTCGAACCTGGGTCTGTGATGAGCTCACCGACGTGTACGACAAGCCGCGCGCCATCGCCCTCGACCATGAAATCATGCGCGTGTTCCAGCAACTCGGTCTTGCCGATGCCCTGGAGCCGTTCACCGAACCCTTCACCAACTCCGAGTTTTATGGCGTCGACGGCCAACTCATCAAATGCATGTCTACCGTCGCACCGCCTTACCCGCTCACCTTTACCCCTTCGCTCGTGTTTACCCAACCGGCCATGGAGGCGGTGCTGCGTGAGCGGGTCAGCCGCATGCCTTCGGTCGAGTGCCACTTAGGCACCAAAGTCACCGCCGTGCAGCAAAGTCATGAAGCGGTCACCCTCACGGTGGCCGATGCACAAGGCCAAACGCGCCAAATCTCGGCGCGATACCTCATCGGTTGCGATGGGGCGTCGAGCTTTGTGCGCAAACAAGTGGGCATCGAGTTGGAGGACCTGGGCTTTGATGAGCCCTGGCTGGTGGTGGATGTAAGGGTCAACGACAAAGGCTTGGCCAAGTTGCCCAAGGTCAGCGTTCAATATTGCGAGCCGCAAAGGCCTTGCACCTATGTGATCGGTCCGAAGAACCATCGCCGCTGGGAAATAGCCCTCAATCCGGGTGAAGATCCCAAAGCCATGGCCACGCCCGAGGCCACTTGGCAGCTGCTCTCGCGTTGGTTGAAACCCGATGAGGCCACACTCTGGCGCCAGGCGAGCTACCAGTTCCACGCCCTTGTGGCCAAAGAGTGGCGCCGCCAACGGGTGTTTCTGGCGGGCGACGCCGCCCACCAACAACCGCCCTTTTTGGGGCAAGGCATGTGCCAAGGCATTCGCGATGCCGCCAACCTCAGCTGGAAGCTCGCCGCAGTTCTCCAATCCCGCGCAAGTCCCCGCTTATTGGACACCTATGGCGCGGAGCGCAAAGGCCACGTCACAGAGCTCACCTCGCGCATCAAAAGCATTGGTCAATTGGTCGGCCAGCGCGATGTGGAAAAGGCCAGAGCACGAGACGCCCGACTCCTGGCCGAGTGCGGCGGGCAAGTGCAACCCATGCCCAGACAAAACGTGCAACCCGCGCTGGTCGGAGGCTGTTTGAATGGCGCGGGTCACGCGGCTGAGGGCACCTTGTTCCCGCAAGCTTGGATCGAGCGCCCCACGGGCCCCATGCGAATGGATGAGGCGCTCGGCTGTGGCTGGCGCTTGTTTCTCCACACGCCTGCCGACGAAACTTGGACCCACGCGGCAGCCTTTGCGCATGCGGGCCTCCAACTCACCGTGCAGCACCTCAATGCGCCGGGCTTTACGGAGTCCTCCGGCGTGCTCTCGGCCTGGTTCGATCGAATGGCTTGCCAGGCGGCGCTTGTGCGCCCCGACCACTATGTGTACGGCGCCTTTGCCACCCCACAAGACCTCCAGCGCACGCTGGAGGCGCTTCGGCCCTGAGAATGCCCCTTTTCATCTTCTTCAACCCACCACCACCATGAAATTCCTGAGCTATTCACATCAAGGCCAAGCCTCCTGGGGGCTGGCCACGGACACCGGCGTGATCTCCTTGAGCACCGCGCAATACCCGAGCTTGCGCAGTGCGCTCGTGGCAGGCGTCCTTGAACAACTGGGCGCGGCTGCGCAGGGGCGGCCAGACACCTGCGCGCTGTCTGACATCACGTACCTGCCGGTCATCACCGACCCCGGCAAGATCATCTGCATCGGGCATAACTATGAAGAGCACCGCATCGAGACGGAGCGCGACAAGACGGAAAACCCGACCGTGTTTTTGCGGGTGGCCGACTCCCAAACCGGACACCTCCAGCCCCTGCTCATGCCACCCGAGTCCAGCCATTGGGATTACGAAGGTGAAATTGCCGTGGTGATTGGCAGGGGCGGCCGCCGCATCCGCCGTGATCAAGCCTGGTCGCACGTGGCCGGCTACAGCGCCTACAACGACGGTTCGGTGCGCGACTGGCAGCGTCACAC
>VEQC01000081.1 GCA_018883455.1 Limnohabitans sp.
CGCCCAGCAGGGGGTTGTTGGCCGGTTGTGCACCTTGTTGCAAGCCCAGCATTTGCTCGTAACGGTTGATCGAGAGTGCCTCGGTAGAGGCGGCATCGCGCAGCACCACGGGACGGAGAAATACCATGAGATTGGTCTTTTTGCGGGCGCGGTTTTCGTTGCGAAAAAGGGCGCCGAAGAAAGGAATATCGCCCGCCCCGGGAACTTGATTGCGCTCGCCCGAGAAGTCATCGGAGAGCAATCCGCCAAGCACCACCAAGCCGCCATCTTCGACCAACACATTGGAGTCGATGGAGCGCTTGTTGAAGACGCGATCGGTGGCGCCAGTGCCCGTGGTGGTGGCGTTGACGATGCTGGAGACTTCTTGGGAGACTGTCATGCGCACCGTGCCGGTCTCACTGATTTGCGGTTTGACCTTCAAAGTCAGACCCACATCACGGCGCTCAAAAGTCTGGAAGGGGTTAATGGTGCCCGTGGTATTGGCTGCGGTGTTGGTGAACTGCCCCGTGACAATGGCCACGTTCTGTCCCACCACGATTTTGGCTTCTTCGTTGTCCAGCGTGAGCAAGGTTGGGGTGGAGAGGATGTTGGCGTCGAGGTTGGTTTGCAGGAAGTTCGCCAAGTTGGTGAGGAAATACCTTCCGTTGACCTCGCGCGCGCTGCCAATATTGAGGCCGCTTTGCAAGGTGGGGGCGTTGCCACTGGCGAGCGCGCCACTCACGCCCGGTAGATTGCTCGCCCCAAAGCTCGTGCCACCAAAGACGGCGGTGCCCCCACTTTTGCCCAACACGTTTTGCCATTGAAACCCAAACTGCGCCGCTTTCTCGGCATTGACTTCCACGATCAGGCTCTCCACCAGCACCTGTGCGCGGCGTTGATCGAGTTGGTCAATCACGCTGCGCAGCTGACGGTAGAGCGGCATCGGGGCCGTGATGATGAGGGCATTGGTGGCGGGATCGGCTTGGATGAGCCCCCCGGTGCTGGCCGCTCCAGCGCCAGGAGAGGTCGGTGTTTGACCTGTGGAGGCGGGGATGGCCGTGACGCCAGTGGTCATGGTGGGCGTATTGCCGAGCGTCCCGCTTGCGCTGGCCTGAGCCGCGATGGCCGCGCGCAAGGTGACGGCTAGCTTGTTGGCTTCGGCATTTTTGAGGTAGACCACATGCAGGTTGCCGCTATCGGCGTTGGCACCGGGTTGGTCCAGACGCTGAATGAGCGTGCGAGCCATGGCCAGACGCGCCGGATTGGCCGCACGCAAGATCAGTGCGTTGCTGCGCGGCTCGGCCAACAAGGTGGTGCGGTAGCCTCCCTCACTGCCGGGTTGGCCAGCGGGCGCGGGGCCGCCGGCGACGGCCACGGGCTCAATCAAGCGAGAGACCAAGGGTGCGAGATCTGTGGCAATGGCGTGGCGCAACGGGATGACTTCGACGTCGGTGGCGTTGGCGACATCCAGCGCCGCAATGATGCGCGCGAGGCGCTGCAAGTTGTCGGCGTAGTCGGTGATGACGAGGCTATTGTTGCCCGGGTTGGCGTTGAGCGTGTTGTTGGGGCTGATGAGCGGGCGCAGTACCGGCACCAGATTATTGGCTTGCTCGTGGTTCAAGCGAAACACTTGGGTGACGATGGCGCCGCCCGCTGCGGGCAAATTCTCACCCGTTAACGGCAGCGCGCCGCCTTGGAGTTTGGCGTCGGCTTCGGGCACCAGTTTGTAGAGGCCTTGCGCTTCCACCACAGCAAAGCCCTGCAAGCGCAAAGCGGCGAGGAACTGGTTCCACGCCTCTTGCCAGGGTACGGGTTGCTCCGTGTTGAGGGTGAGTGTGCCTTTGACGCGAGGATCCACCACCACGTTACGTCCGGTGAGGGTGGCGAGCGTGCGCGCCACCGCTTCGATATCGGCATTGACAAAATTCAGCGTGACGGGCTGAGTGGACGGACGATTGGCCGTGGTGGTCTTGGCCAAGCCTTTGCCGTTAGGGTTGGCGCTGGCCACGCCCGAGAGCAGGAGGCCAGCGGCCAGGACGGCGCTCAAAGAGAGAACGACGGGATGAGAGTTCGGCTTCATGGGGTTATCCAATTCGCAAGAGGGACTTGGCGCCCTGGCGTTGACCCAGAACGTTCAAAAGGTTGGAGAGGGCCGTTTCGGCCTCTTTTTCGGCCTGCGCCTCTCCCTCAAATTGCAGTCGGCCATCGCGCCATGCGCCGCTGCCCCGCAATTGCAAAACGCCCTGGAGGGTAGAGAGTTCAACCGTGGGTGGGGCTTGGGTGCCGCGCACAACGATGCGGTAGTTGCCCAAGGGTTCCAAGGTGGAGAGTCGCGTGGCAAAGCTTTGCCAGTCGATCTGAATTTGGCCCCCGAAGCGCCACGTATCCGCGCGCCCTGCCAAGACCACGTCTTGCGGCATCACCCGCAACAGCCCCTGGGGTGAGAGGGTATTCCAAGGCGCACCGAGGCCGCTGAGCCAAGCCGCAGGCCACTGGCTGGCTTCGCCTTCCCAAGCCAGTTGCCAGCCCGCGCGAGGCGACCAACTCAGATGGAGTTTTTGCGGGGGCAAACAGCAGTCGGCTTGAAGCTGCGCTTGCAATCCTGCGCCCCAATGGGGGTGCCAAGATGGACCGAGTTGCCATGCCAGCCGGCTGGGCAATGCCAGCGCCGGGCCAGGTGCACGGGGGCCGGCTCCGAGCAGCACTTGGGCGTCACCGCGCCAAACGCTGCCGCGAGCATCCTGCAACAGAACGCGGGACTGACTGGCTTGAGAAAGCGTTTGGCCTAACCACGCAGCTGGGGCCTGGGTCACCAACGCGGCGAGCGCGCCAAAGCCCAGGCCGAAGAGCGCGCGACGGCGCGGCGCACGAGAGGTCTGCACAGAGGTCCTGCTCATGGTTGCGCTCCGGGGCGAGGCCATTGCACGCGGATGCGACCGCTCCAGCGGTCTTCTTGGGAGCCGGCGCGCGTGAGTTCGGCTTCGATCGGAATGGCCAAGGCTTGTTCGCGGGCTTGCGCCAACCATTGCGATAGGGCGGCAGCGGAGGCGTTTTGCACCTGCAGATCGGCCTGCTCACCTTGAATCTGAATTTGCCAGTCTGCGCCTGCTTGACGGGTGAGTTGCTGCAGACGTTGACTGGGTTGTTGCACCAAGGCCAGCGGAGCCTTTTGAAGGCTTTGGGCCTGGCTGTGCAGGGCTTGCATTTGTGCCCATTGCTGTTGGGCTTGACTGCGCAGTGATGGGCTTTGGGACAAAGTCTCCAAGGCAGGGCGCACACGCAAGCTCCAGAGGGCCAGGACGACCAGCAAGGCCAACAAAACGCGCAGCGCGAGTTGTTCACGGGGGCGCAGGGCTTGCCAGCGGTTTTGCCAAGCGCGGATCATGGCCTGACCCCCGGTTGCAGATGCCAGCGCGTGCCCTCTTGCGTCTGCGTGCTATAGCCCCGGGCTTGCAGTCGCGCTTGCAAGCCTGGGCTCAAGGCAACCCCTTCGACGCGAAGACGATCGCCTTGGTAGTGCAACGCCTGAGGCCGCTCTTGCGGGTCGAGCGCCTCGCCCAGTGCGGCCAGCAAGGGCTCGAAGTCTCCGGGCCCCAATTGGCCGCGACTCAGCCGCAGCGTTTGAACCTCACGTGCCATTTGCAAGGGAGGATCCAGCACCACCTGCACTTTGGGAAACGTCTGTTGCAACAGGGCTTGCTGTTGCACTTGCCACTGGGCTTGTTCGGCCCGTGCTTGCCAAGCCTGCCACTCCAAACCCAACCATTGCATGGCCAGCAAGGTCAGCAACCCCCAGCGCGTCCAGCGCCATTGCGGGGCGTGGGCGAAACGATCCCAGGCGCCGCTCAAAGCCCGTTGGAGTCTGGCGGCCTGGCCTTGCCCCCATTCGCCGCGCGCCAAATCCCACCCCGTGCGGGTAGCGGCCAGCCAACGTGAGGGCGCATTTTGCATTTCGGGTTCAAGCCCATGCGCTTGGGCCCACCGCAGGTGTGAGGCTTCGGCATAAAGCGGGGTGTCGCCACTCACGCCAAATGCGCGCCAGTCATGCGGCTGGGCGGGCAAGGCCACCACACCTTCAGGATGCGTCCACCACACTTGAGGTTCGGGCTCTGAGCCCATGAGGTAGACCGCATGGGGGCCAGGGGACAATTCCGGCAGCAAACCTTGCAGTCGAATCCCCACCGCTTGCAAAGGGGCCAGTGCGGCGCGAAGCCAACTCGGATCGCATACCGCCACCCACAGGGCTCCACCTGTTCGGGCGATGGCCTGGGCGTTGGGCGCGGGAACCAAATGCAGCGAGGCCGGATCCTCTAACAAAACATCCTCGAGCAGACCTTGGAGGACGCGGGGCAGGCGTGAGCCGTGGCTGTTGGGCGGGAGCGTGACCCCATGCCAAGACAAGCGTTGTGCAGGCACGATGGCCACGGCCGACCGGTTCTCCTGTGCGAGTTGGGCGGCGCTGGCGCGGCCTTGGTGCACCAGTTGCCCACCTTCCATGCGCGCGAATGCCCACTCGGCGGTGCGGGCGTCAGCATGGGGTGCGAGCGAGAGGATCAGCATGAGCCACCTATTGTAGAGAGGCCCTTGGCGAGGCTAGAGGATCGCCCAAACGCGCCCAGGGGCCACTCTCGCGCCAAACCACCCGCACGCGCAAGCCCTCTCGTGCCACCAGCGAGCGTTCGCTCCATTGCAGTGTGCCCATGCGCAGTTGTCCCTGAACCAAGAAATACTGGCTGTTGACAGCCAATGCCGTCGCTGATGGGGACGCCAGTGGCCAATCACGTAAAAAGGCCTCGCGACTGGTCCAGGGTTTGGATGTGCGTTGTTCAACCACTTGACGGGCTTGCGCCAAGCTCAGGCTGGGCAAGATGGCGGCGATCACCTCGGCGCTGGCGGTATTGACGTTGACCGCTGTGGCCGCGGGCAGCCATGTGACTTGCGGGGCCAGCCGCGTGAGGGTGGTCGGTGCGATTCCCCAATAAGACAATTGAGAGACCCGCTGGGGCATCAGCAACTGTCCCGCACGGGCCAGTCGTGCGCCTTCCATCACGCGTGTCCACTCATCCGCTGGCAGCTCAAGCAGCTGCATCAAACGGGCCAGGGCGGCGCCGCCCTGGTTGAGCGTAGCGTCTGATTGGGTCAAGAAAAACAGATTGAGTCGGCCTTGGGCGTCCTCTAAGCGGCCCGAGAGAAAAACCGATTCGGCCAAAGGGTCATCGCTCTGCGTTTGACCGTTTGCCGCTGCGGCCAGAAAGCTCGAGAGCCGAGCCTCTGCCAAGGGCACGGCCCAAGGCTCACCCAAATGATCCACGGGGGCCTGCTGTACGGCCTCTTGGGCGCGGACATCCTCGCGCAGCACCAAGCGTGCCCAGTCCAGTGCACCCAGAAGCAGCCAGCGGGCTTGCGCTTGATCCCGCTCGGCCGCCTCAGTCTCCACCAACCGCCATTGTTGCCAGGCAGCCCCTGCGGCCAAAGTGGCGATGAGCGCCACGGTCAACAAGGCGGTGAGAAGCGCCGCGCCGCGAGGTCGAGCCATTTTTTTCATGGTCGTGCGACGCTCCAGTCAGGTCGTAGCCAATCCACCGTGAGAGGTCCAGCGAAAGGAGCTGAAGGCCCAAATTCAATCACCAACCGAATCGCGTCAGGTGGGGTGTTGACTTGGCCCGCGGGCGCTGCCGCAACGTTGGACGAGCTGGTTTGACCGGTGGGCGAGGGTGAGCTGACTTTCGCGCCGGGCGAGGAGCTGACGATGGCGGCACTATCGGCACTGGAGAGGGGGTTGGTCCATGCATTGCCTCGAAAGTAAACCAGACGCCAAGAGCGCAAAGGCTGGACCGCCCAGTCACCACCCCCTACGGGTAAGCCGGGAGCCGGTAGCACCGCAGACTGCCAGGCTTGTTGCAGTTCGCCCGGCGTTCGCACCGGGGCCGATAGCCATCGGTGCCAGACGCCATCTTCGAGCCGCCAGGCTACCACCTGCAGACCGCCTTCCATCCCGACCTGACCGGCTTGCACGCTGCGGCGAACCCAGCGCAGAACACGACCATCCCAACGCACGCCCGCAGGGTCCAGGGTTGGGACGATTTGCAAGGCGTCTAAATCGGCGTGCCACTGCGCCAGCGTGGTTTGTACGCGCGCCACGGCATCGATGCGCGTCTGGGTGTGCTCCCGTGCGCGCAGCAAGCCCGAAATGCCTTGCCAGCCCATGCCCGCCAACAATGCGAGCAAACTCAAGGCCACCAGCACCTCAATGAGGGTAAATCCAGGTGTATTCGGGTGTCGCCGAAAGGTCATGGCGTCAGTATTGGCCGATCACGGTGCTCACCCGCAGTACCGGTTGCGCACCCAACCAGACTTGCGCGTCCACGCGACGAAAGGCGGGGTTGGGGGTAGGGCGGATGCTGGCCGCGACCTCAAAGCGTTGCCCACCTTGTTCGCACGGCGCGCGTTGCTCGCCAATACCGGGGAGTTGCTGGGCCAGACGTAATTGCACGAGGACGTTATCGGCACAAACTTGTGCCAGGAGGGCCTGGGATTGGCGTGTGCTGTTGTGTTGCAGCGCGCCGCTCATCTGGATGGCGCCGGCAAGGGCGAATGCCAAAACGACCAATGCGACCAGCACTTCAATGAGGGTGAAGCCTCTTCTCATGGGCGCACCTCAAAGGCGGCCAAGCCATCGGTGACGATTTCCAGTTGCCCACGCTCCGATTCATGAACCCATTCGAGCACGATGCGTGTAGGGTTGAGGATGGGTTCAGGGCCCAGCAAGACGGGCGCTGGCGAGCGCACGCGAATGTGGGGACTCGACCAAGTTTGTAGTTTCTCGGGCGCGCGATCGCCTGATTTCAGGGCCGGTGCAGGATAGACCTGCCAGCCATAGCCCTGAGCGGTGGGAACCCAGCTCAGCCACACCCCTTGCGCACGGGCTTGCACGCGTGCGGCCTCCAACTGCGCTTGCAATCGGGTGGCATCACGCCAGAGCAAGCGATCCGTGCTCGGGCGCAGGCTCAGGCTCACCAGAGCCAGACTCAGACCCACAATGGCCAACACCACCAGCAATTCCAGCAGGGTCAGGCCACGAGCAGGGGTCATCGGACGTCACTGCCAGCTGCCGATGTCGGCGTTCTTTCCTTCACCACCGGCTTTGCCGTCTGCACCGAAGGAGAACACATCAATTTCGCCACGAACCCCTGGGCTGAGGTATTGGTAGGGCTGTCCCCAGGGGTCCGTGGGTAGCTTCTCGATGTAGGTCTTCCAATTGAGGGGCAGCGGCTCCACGGTGGGTTTGACGACCAAGGCCTTGAGGCCTTGCTCCGTGCTCGGGTAGCGTTGGTTGTCAAGGCGATAGAGCTTGAGGGCTTGCATGAGTTGGGCGACATCGGTACGAGCCGCCGTGACGCGTGCATCATCCGCACGGTTGAGGACATTGGGCACGACCAAGGCAGCCAAAACGCCCAAAATAGCCAGAACAACCATCAGTTCGATGAGCGTGAAGCCGCGTGTGGGGCGGCGCGGGTGGGATCGAGGCAAACGCATGAGAAACCTTGGGAAGAGGGTGTATCTAGATCATAATGCTTGTCATGTCCATTTCCCTGCATCGTCCTGTGACCTGGGTGGTCTGGTTTGCGGTCGGATTCACGGTCGTCGGCTGGGGCTTACGCGGCTGGCCCGAGGCGGCCGTGCCCTCGCAACCCCTGACCTCACAGGCGAGTACGCCTACCCCCTCGATGGTACAAGTCATGCGAGGCTTGGGGGGCGCGCCAGTGACGGCCGTCGCCCAGACGAGCGCGTACCGCTTGATGGGTGTTTTGGCGGGGGGGCCCCATCAAGGCGCTGCGCTGATTGCCCAAGAAGGACAAGTCCCCAAACCCTACAAAGTGGGACAGACCGTGGCGCCGGGCTTGGTGCTGCAATCCGTGCTTGGGCGTGAGGCCCGTTTAGGCCCCAGCCTAGAAGCGTCTCCAAGTTTGACGCTCAGCTTGCCGGCCAAGCCCTGATGGCCTGGCGAACGTCACGTTCGCCTCAGGCAGCTTCTGAGGGCGCTCGCTTTTCACTTACCGGCGCAGGAACAGCCGATAGACTGGATTTTGGGTTTCTTCCACATAGGGGTAGCCCAATTCCTTGAGGAAGACTGCAAAGGCTTTGTGATCGGCTTTGGGTACCTGAAGCCCCATGAGGATGCGGCCATAGTCCGCGCCTTGGTTGCGATAGTGAAAGAGGCTGATGTTCCAGCCAGGCCGCATCGCGAGTAAAAACTT
The DNA here is from genome assembly GCA_018883455.1 of Limnohabitans sp. GTDB lineage: Bacteria > Pseudomonadota > Gammaproteobacteria > Burkholderiales > Burkholderiaceae_C > Limnohabitans. The sequence continues at coordinate 8,238 of VEQC01000081.1, forward strand.
CATCAGCGCACCTGGTCGCTCCGGGAACTCAAAGCGCAACAAGCGTTCCTCTTGGGCGAGTTCGGAGTGTCCCCCCACCATGTGGCGGATGTGCTCTTTGGCCAAGTCGTCGTGCGTGAGGTCTCGGGATTCAAACCCGTGTTTGGAAAAGAAAGCGGCAATTTTTCCGCTTTCTCCGCGTTGGGTGGTGGTCAGGCCCACGAACACATGGGCGCGTTGGGTGTCGCTCATGCGGTAGTTGAACTCGGTCACACTGCGGGGCGATTTGCTACCCCCAAAACTCGGCAACTCACCAATCAATTCGCAGAAACGGCGCAGGCTGCCGGGCCGCTCGGGTATGGTCACAGCCAGCAAAGCTTCCCGCTCCTCCCCCACTTCAGCCCGCTCGGCCACAAAGCGCAGCCGATCAAAATTCATGTTCGCCCCGCACAAAATGGCGGCGTAGGTTTCGCCCTTGGTGCGGTGCTTGGCCACATATTGCTTGATGGCTGCCACAGCCAGAGCGCCTGCGGGCTCCACAATGCTGCGGGTATCCACAAACACATCCTTGATGGCGGCGCACACGGCATCGGTGTCAACCGTCAGGTAGTCATCCACCAGCGCGCGCGAGACGCGGAAAGTCTCCTCGCCCACCAGCTTGACGGCCGTGCCGTCGGAGAACAGCCCCACGTCCTGCAATTGCACACGCCGGCCTTTGGCGACGGATTGCATCATCGCGCTGGAGTCGTCCATTTGCACGCCAATGACCTTGATCTCTGGACGCACGGCTTTGATGTAGTTGGCCACCCCCGAAATCAATCCGCCGCCGCCGATGGCGACGAAGACCGCGTCTAAGCGTTGCAAATCCAAACTTTGGAGCTGGCGCAGCATTTCCATCGCAATGGTGCCTTGACCTGCAATCACGTCGGGGTCGTCAAACGGGTGGACAAAGGTCATGCCCGACTTTTTCTCCAAGGTGAGCGCGTGCTGGTAGGCGTCCGAGTAGCTGTCCCCATGCAGCACCACCTCGCCCCCCAAGGCCTGCACGGCTTCGATCTTCACCCCCGGGGTGGTCACAGGCATGACGATCACGGCCTGGGTTCCCAGGCGGCTCGCGCCCAGCGCGACACCCTGCGCATGGTTGCCCGCAGAGGCGCAAATCACCCCACGCTTGAGCTGTTGCGGGGTGAGATGCGCCATTTTGTTGTAGGCGCCGCGTAGCTTAAAGCTGAAGACGGGTTGTTGGTCTTCGCGCTTGAGGAGCACGGTGTTGTGCAGACGTCGGCTCAGGTTGCGCGCAATCTCCAGTGCGGATTCCTGGGCCACGTCATACACGCGGGCATTGAGGATGCGGGTGAGGTAATCGGCAGGGGTGAGGGCGCGGGGTTTGCGGGCAGGCATGGCGGCACGGAACGATGCAAAAACGCCATTGTCCCTCATTGGTGCGGGCGCATCGCAAACGTCTTCAAGTAGACCAAGCCTGCGCCATGGCCCGGGCCCGCTCGCCCACTTCGGCGGCGGCAAGGCCCGGCGTGTAGAGCGCGGAGCCCACCCCTAGGCCATTCGCGCCAGCGTGGCGCCAAGCGGCTGCGCTCGCGGCATTGACTCCGCCCACGGGAAACAGCATGGCTTCGGGGGGCAAAACCGCCCGCATGGCCTTTAAGCCCTCGGGCCGAACCACTTCGCCCGGAAAAAGTTTGAGCCCATGCGCCCCAAGGGCGAGCGCTGCAAACGCTTCGCTGGGCGTCATCACCCCCGGCAGCACCCAGAGCCCGAGACGCAGCGCCCGCTCCACCACCTCCGGGGCAAAGTGAGGGCAGACAATGAGCTGTCCGCCCGCAGCGTGTACGGCGTCGACATCGCTGGCGCGCAGCACCGTGCCCGCGCCCACGCAAGCCGTTGGGCATGCCGCGCGCAAGTGGGCGATGCTCTCCAGGGGATGGGGTGAGTTCAGTGGCACTTCAATCAAATGCCAGCCCGAGGCCACCAGAGCGAGCCCGACGGCCGCGGCATCGGCAGGGGGCAGGCCTCGCAAAATGGCCACCAAGGGTAAGCCGGTGCGTAAGGGATTCATCCGTTTCTTTCCTCGATGGCGTGGGCGACGGCTTGTAGGCCGTGCCAAGTGGCTTCGGCCCCAAAGCAGCGCACGTCAAGCCCGCGCAGGCGCAAGGCGTGCGCATAACGTTGCTGCAAAGCCGGGGCGCCGACCACCCAGACCGACTCGCCGGGGGTGAACGCTTGGGCGCGCAACTCTTCACCGATCAAGAGGCCAGAGAGATAGTCGGGCATGGCCTCGGGTGCGCGCTGTTCAAACAGGGCCTGGGTGCGTACGCCAAACACATGGTGCAGCACCGAGCCTTCCGCGGCCACCGTCAGGCCAGCTGCAAACGCTTCGGGGTGCCAAGGGGCGTCGGCGTCCATGGCCGGCAGGGTGCGCGCCAGAATGCTGTGTTGGCGCAGCAAGGCAAACACCTCGCCGGTCATGAAG
>VEQC01000082.1 GCA_018883455.1 Limnohabitans sp.
GGAGGGGGGGGGGTGGGGGAGGCTTGGTTTTTCCGCCGTGCCCGCCACCGCCATGGTCGGCTTTTTTATCCGCCTTCTTTTCGTCCTTTTTCTCTTCCTTCTTTTCCTCTTTCTTCTCTTCTTTTTTCTCGGGCTCACCATGGCCGCCGTCTTTCTTCTCTTCTTTCTTTTCTTCCTCCGGCGTGGCTGGCGGCTCCTTGGGTTTAGGCTCGGGGGTGCCGGCGTCGGTGCGGGCGACGCGCTTGTACACATAGCCATCACGCCCTTTGATGCCCCCCTCCTTGATGTAATTGGGCTCTTTGGGCTCTTCCTTGGGCTCTTCCTTTTTCTCGCCGCCACTGGCCAAGGCGCTCACAGGCAGGCCTAAGCCCAGGCTGAGGAGGGCCGGCAAGAGCAAATGGCGGAGAGAGGCGTGGCGAAGCATGGCAGGATTTTGAACAACTCAGGTTGGAATCGACCCGGTTTGGCCAGCCTTTAGGCCGTGGGCGTCAAGGAACGGTGTAGCAGGTGGTGTCGCTGTGCAATTTGCCCTTGGCCGTGACGCAGTGCTGGGCGATGATTTTGCGGCCCATGTCCGAGAGGAAGTACGAGCGGTAGAGCACCTGGCCTTTGGGGATCAGGCTTACGCTGCGAAAAGTGGGGCAGACCTCATTGATCACGCAGTCGTTCATGCGCTGGGCATCGGGATAGAAATGCAGGCTGATGCGTCCGGGCGTGAGGCTCTTGCTCGTGCCAATGCCCACCAAACACGCTTTGCCATTGACAAAGGGCAATTCCACCAACTCGGCGAAGTAATTCAACTCCGCCGTCACCAGCTCACGAAACCAGTCGGCCACGATGCCTTTGCAGTCGTAGTAATCGTATTTGTTGGTGTGGTGGAGGATGTCCACAAAGGGTTTGTTTTTAGGCCCCAAACGCAGCATGGGCTCGTTGCCCGACTGGGGCGGATGCGCTTTGAGCGATTGCATGGGCTGGTTGCTGCCTGCCGTGTTCTTCGCCTTGTCTTGCGCCAGCACACTGCCCGCGCCCAAACCCAGGAGGGCCGCTACCAGGAGGATTCGCACTTTCATGGGGTGGAAATTCAGCATATCGCATTCTGTCAACATTTTTGTGTATTTTCTATCAATAAAGTAAAGTCTAGTAAAGACGACTCATAAATTATGAAATACAACATTTTGTCTCTTGGCCTGTGCTTGGGGGCGCTGGCGGGTTGCGGTGGCAGCGGCGGCTCGGGCGGCGGGGACGGGGGCTCAGGCAACACGGCCCCCACGCCGGCAGCGCCGAGCAAACTCGCGCTGCAAGACTTGCAAATTCCCCGCTCCCTGGTGACCTACAACGGCGATCTGTATGTGTTGAGCAATCGGGGGGTGGCGCAAAGTTCGGGGCAAGTGTTGCGCTACCGCGGCCCGGCATTTGATGGGCGACCCGAAGGTGTACCGCGGGCAGACTGGAGTTTTCCTTACGCTTATGGACTGTCCGTGAACACGGCAGCGGTGTCGCTCAGTGGGTTCAATGATGTGTACGTGGCCAGCCGAGATGGTTTGTACGCCAACACGCCCACGGGGTACTTGCCCTTTGGATCGGCCCACTACGACAGCGTGCTCTATCACCCGCAGGATCGGGTCTACGTGGCGCGCAGTTTGAGTTCGGGGGCGCAAGGCGGCATCTGGGTCTGGCGGGGTGGCAATTTCCAGTCGAGTCCCACGGCGGTCAGCATGAAAACGGGCGTGGACGCCGCGCCCTTGAGTCGCGTCACGGCCTTGGCGCTGGGCGCGGGCCAACGGATTTTCGCGACCGTCGATGGCCCCAATGGCATTGGCCTATTGGAAATTGACCCGGTCACGGAACAGGCGACGGTCTTTGCGACCGACGCCAAATTCAATCAGCCCTCCGGTCTGGCCTATCACGCTTTGACGGGGCGCTTCTATGTGGCCAACGCGGGTGGACAGCAGTTGCTGCAAGTCTCGGCCGATGGCAAGCAGGTGAGCGTCTTCAAAGAGGGGGTGGCTGACAAACTCTGTCAGCCCTCGGCACTGGCCATTCTGGGCAATGATTTGTTTGTCGCCAACGCCACCAACTGCAGCGACAGCAGCTTGGCCAACGCGGTCATCAAGATGGGGCTACCCACCACACCCTGAGACCGCGCGCTTTGCTCAGAAACCCCGCGTGACGGGCATCTCCACGTCTTGTGGCGCCGCTGTGATGTGGCGCGCGAGCTCAAGCTTGGCAATTGCATTGCGATGGACCTCGTCCGGGCCATCGGCTAGGCGCAGTGTGCGCTGCAAGGCGTAGGCGTAGGCCAGCGGGGTGTCGTCGCTCACGCCCGCAGCGCCAAAAGCCTGGATGGCCCAGTCGATCACCTTGAGCGCCGTATTGGGCGCCACCACTTTGATCATGGCGATTTCCGCTTTGGCGTGCTTGTTGCCGACGGTGTCCATCATGTAGGCGGCTTTGAGGGTCAGGAGGCGGGCCTGCTCAATGAGAATGCGCGACTCGGCAATGCGCTCACGCCACACGCCCTGTGCGGAAATGGGTTTGCCAAAGGCCACTCGGCTGTTGAGGCGGGTGCACATGAGTTCGAGCGCGCGCTCGGCCGCGCCAATCGAGCGCATGCAGTGGTGGATGCGCCCAGGGCCAAGGCGGCCTTGGGCAATCTCAAACCCACGTCCCTCACCCAGGAGCACATGGTCCACGGGCACGCGTACATTTTTGAGCTCGATCTCCATGTGGCCATGCGGTGCGTCGTCGTAGCCAAAAACGCTCAAGGGGCGGATGACGCGAATACCCGGCGTGTTGGCCGGCACCACCACCATGCTTTGCTGGGAGTGGCGGGGCGCTTCGGGATCGGTCTTGCCCATCACGATGTAGACGGCGCAACGTGGGTCGCCCGCCCCGGAGCTCCACCACTTGCGACCATTGATGACGTAGTGATCGCCATCGCGCTCAATGCGGCACTGCACATTGGTGGCGTCAGAAGAGGCGACGTCGGGCTCGGTCATGAGAAAGGCCGAGCGGATCTCGCCGCGCAAAAGAGGTTCGAGCCAACGGTCCTTGAGCGCCTCGCTGGCATAGCGTTCAAAGGTTTCCATGTTGCCGGTGTCAGGGGCGTTGCAGTTGAACACCTCGGCGGCGAAGGGCACGCGTCCCATGATCTCGCACAGGGGGGCGTACTCCAGATTGGAGAGTCCCTCGGGCGCGCGCTTGGAGTGCGGCAGAAAGAGATTCCAGAGCCCTTCGGCGCGGGCCTTGGGTTTGAGTTCTTCAATCAACCGGGTGGGAACCCAGGCGTTGCCCTTGGCCCGGTTTTCGGCCACCTCGTGCGCGAAGCGAGCTTCATTCGGATAAATGTGGGCGTCCATAAAGGCGAGCAAGCGTTGCCGCATGGCCTGGACTTTTTCGCTGTATTCAAAATGCATGGGAGCTCCGTGAAAGGGATGGGTTAGCGTTGGGCGTAGGACCAGGCCAATTCGGCCAGGGGTCGTGCGCCGTCGGCCGAAGCCTTGGCCTCGGCACTCGAGGCCGTGCCTTGTTCGACCCGCTTGGCAATGCCTTGCAAAATGGCGGCCACGCGGAACAAGTTGTAAGTGATGTAGAAATTCCAGTCGCGTTGCAAGGCCTGCAAATCTTGCAAGCCGGTGCGCTCGGCGTAGCGCGCGATATAGGCCTCTTCGCTCGGAATGCCCAAGGCCGCATGGTCAATCCCGGCGATGCCGCGAAACACCCCGGGGGCGATGTGCCAGGACATGCAGTGGTAGCTGAAATCGGCCAAGGGGTGTCCCAAGGTGGAGAGCTCCCAATCGAGCACCGCGATCACCCGCGCCTCGGTGGGGTGGAACATCAGGTTGTCGAGTCGGTAGTCGCCATGCACGATGCTCAAGCGGCTGTCGTCCTGCGCGCTCGCGGGCAGGTGTTGCGGCAGCCACGCCATGAGCCGATCCATGGCGGGAATGGGGGTGGTGATGGAGGCTTGGTATTGTTTGCTCCAGCGGGCGATTTGGCGCGCGATGTATTGCCCCGGCTTGCCGTAGTCGGAGAGCCCCACCGCATCCACCGAGACCCGGTGTAGACAAGCCAGCACGCGGTTCATTTCATCGTAGATCGCGCCGCGCTCGGCCGGCGTCATGCCGGGCAGGGTTTGGTCCCAGAAGACGCGTCCCTCCAAGTGCTCCATGATGTAGAAGGCGCGACCAATGACCGATTCGTCCGTGCACTCGACCCGCATGTGCGGCACCGGCACATCGGTGCCGGCCAAGGCCTTCATGACGCGGTATTCGCGCTCAATCGCATGGGCTGAGGGCAAGAGCTTGGCCACCGGCCCCGGCTTGGCGCGCATGACATAGAGCTGGTGGGGCGTGATGAGTTTATAGGTTGGGTTGGACTGTCCCCCCTTGAACTTCTCCACTTGGAGGGGGCCTGTATAGCCGGGCAAGTTGACCTGCAACCAACGATCCAAGGCCGCTTCGTCCCACCCCAAGGGCGGTTGTGCTGTGGGAGGGGTGTCGTGCGTCATGGGTGCTTTCTCACTGATCGGAATCGCTGATGCGCAGGAGCGCAGCGCGATCGCGAATGACCAGCCCGCCCGGCTCGATACGGATGGCCTCTTCGCGCTCCATGGCTTTGAGCTCTTGGTTCACCCGCTGGCGGGAGGCCCCCAACAACTGCGCGAGCTCCTCTTGCGCCAGCTGCAAGCCAATGCGGATTTCCTCGCCCCGGGTGAGGCAAGGCACGCCGTAACTGCGGGCCAAGTGGAGGAGTTGTTTGGCCAAACGGGCGCGCAGGGGCAGGGTGTTGAGATCTTCGACCAAACCGAACAATTGGCGAATGCGCCGTGCTTGCAAGCGCAACATGGCCTCGTAGAACTCGACATGGTTGGCCAGAATTTTTTGGAAATCGGCTTTCGCCACGCACAAGATGGTGGTCTCCCCGTGCGCATACACGTCGTGGGTGCGCCGGTCGCCGTCCAGAATGGCCACATCGCCAAACCAAATCCCCGGCTCCACGTAGGTGAAGGTGATCTGCTTGCCCGAGAGCGCGGTCGAGCTCACGCGCACGGCCCCCTTGGCGCAGGCCATCCATTCGTCGGGCGGGTCGCCCCGCGCGGCAATGAGGTCGCCATCTTTGCAGCGTTTGACGTAGGCGCATCGGAGTATGTCGTGTCGCAGTGACGGGGAGAGGGTTGAAAACCAGCGACCACTGTTGATCGCTTCTCTTTCTTCAATGGTAAGAATCGGATCGTCCATGGGGTGTCGTTTCGGTGACCCAAACCCGCCAACGGGTCACCTCCGTGACCCTTGGCGGCTCAGGGTTTGTAGGTTGCTTTTTGCTTTTGGAGAAAAGCCTCGATCCCAATGCCACCGTTGGGATGGTGCAAGTTCTCCACAAAGTGGTGGCACTCGGCCTGCCAAGCCTCGTCAAGTGTGCTCGTGGCGGCTTGGTGGGTCAATTCCTTGATGCTCGCGAGGGCATTGGGAGCCCGGGCGTTGAGGCGTTGGGCCAGGGCCAAGGCCTCGCTGAGTGCCGAGCCCGGCGGCGTGAGTCGATTGACCACGCCCAACTGGTGTAGCCGAGTGGCGGGAATGCGCTCACCGAGCATCATCCACTCGTTGGCGAGTTGACGCGGCACACTGCGCGCCAAATTCCAACTCGCCCCGCCATCGGGAGAGAGGGCCACGCTGCTGTAGGCCATCACAAAAATGCTGTTTTCGGCGGCCACCACCAGATCGCACATCATCACGAGCGAGAAACCCGCCCCTGCGGCAGCGCCCTCCACCGCGGCAATCACGGGCTTGGGAAAGCTGCGCAGCGTCTCCATCCAGTGGTGCAGGTTGCCAATGCTCTCGGCCTGAACTTCCGGGGCTTTTTGGCGGTTGCCCAAAAGCCGCTGGAGGTTTCCGCCGGCGCAAAATTGATCCCCTTCGCCGCAAATCACCACGCTGCGGATGTCGGGGTTGGATTCGGCGGCGAGCAAGGCCTCGGTGCCGGCGGCGTACATGGCGGGGCCGAGGGCGTTGCGCATGGCCGGATCGGACAGGGTGAGGATCAGGGTTTGATCCTGGTAAGCGCTTTTGAGTTGCGCGGTCATGGGCTTAACTCTCCGTATGGCGCAAACTCAAGCCCAGCGCACCCCGCCGACGCAGCCAGGGGCTCGGGCGGTAGCGCGGATCACCGTAGACGGTTTGCACGTTGAAGAGCACTTCCAGAATTTCGGTGGGCCCGAGTTGGTCGCCCAAACTCAGCGGACCGGTGGGATAGCCCAGGCCCAGCGTGACCGCGGTTTCGAGGTCGGCGGGGCTACAAATGCGCTGCTGGCAGATGTCGCTGGCAATGTTGACGATGGTGGCTACCACGCGCTGGGTGACAAAGCCGCCACTGTCGCGAATCACGCTCACGGCTTTGCCATCCCGCGCCATGAGGGCGTGCGCGGCATCACGGTAATCGGCACGGGTGGCCGGGTTGGTGGCCAGGACGCGACGTCGCGTGCTCGCATCGGGCACGAGCAAGTCAATGCCCACGGTGCGGGTGGGGTCCAGGCGCTCCACGATCGAGACGGTGGTGACATCAAAGCCCAGGGGCGCCACCAGACACAGGGCCTGGGCAGAGGGGCTCGCGCCCGTTTCGATGCGGGCCCCCAAATCCTTGAGCAATTGCAACAGTTCGGCCCGGCGCACGGCGCGGCTGGAAACCCAGACCGGCGGCATTTCATGGGGCTCGGCAGGCGTGGGGGGCTCAGGGGGCACTTGGGCCACGCCATCCACATAGCGGTAAAAGCCTTCGCCCACTTTTTTACCCACCACACCGCCGGCGAGGCGCTGCGCGGTGATCACACTCGGGCGGTAGCGGGGCTCGTCGTAATACTGGCGGTAGATGGATTCCATCACCGGGTGCGAGACATCCAAGGCCGTGAGGTCCATGAGCTCAAAGGGGCCGAGGCGAAAGCCCACTTGGTCCTTGAGGATGCGATCGATCGTGGCGAAATCGGCAATGCCTTCGGAGACCACCCGCAGGGCCTCCGTGCCGTAGCCCCGCCCGGCGTGATTGACGATGAAGCCTGGCGTGTCCTGGGCTTGCACGGCTTGGTGCCCCATTTCTTGGGCGTACGTGGCCAAGCGCTGACAGACCCCCGCATCGGTTTTGAGTCCCGCGATCACTTCCACCACGCGCATGAGCGGCACGGGATTGAAAAAGTGATAGCCCGCGAAGCGCTCGGGGTGTTTCAGCCCCGCGGCGATGGCCGTGACCGACAGCGAAGAGGTGTTGGTGGCGAGAACCGCCTCGGGCTTGACCAGAGACTCCAACTGGGCAAAGAGTTGTTGCTTGACGTCGAGTCGCTCGACGATGGCTTCAATCACCAAGTCGCAATCGGTCAAATCTTGCAGTTCGCCCGCGGGAACCAAGCGTGATTTGAGCGCGCTCGCCTGCTCGGGCGTGAGCTTGCCTTTCTCGGCTTGCCGATCCCACTGCTGGGTGATGGCCGCGCAGGCTTGTTCAATGGCTTTGGGCTGGGTGTCGTGAATGCGCACGCGGCTGCCCGCTTGGGCAGCGATTTGGGCGATGCCGCGGCCCATGGCGCCGCCGCCAACAACCCCGACAGTAGGAAAAGTAGAGCTCATGCGGGAGATTATCCCCCAGCCCAGCGACGCTTAACGCCGAACTTGCAGTGCGCCCGGGTTAACGATGTGGGTGGGCGTACCTTGCAGGTATTGGAGGATGTTGTCAAAAGCACTACCGAAATATTGCTCATAGCTGCTTTGCTCAACGTAGCCAATGTGCGGCGTGCAAATGCAATTCTCTAGGCGCAAGAGGGCATGGCCTTGCAGGATGGGTTCGCTCTCAAACACATCAATGGCGGCCATGCCCGGACGGCCCCGGTTGAGCCCCGTGAGCAGAGATTCGGGCTCCAAAATTTCCGCGCGCGCCGTGTTGACCAGCAGACTCGTGGGCTTCATGCGCGCGAGATCGGCTGGCGTGACGATGCCCCGGGTGGCCTCGGTCAGACGCAAGTGCAGGCTGAGCACATCCACACTCGTGAAAAAAACTTCGCGGTTGTTCGCGGCCTCCAAGCCCTGGGCCACGGCGCGGTGGCGGGCATCTTCGCTGCCCCAAACCTTCACTTGCATGCCAAAGGCTTTGCCATATTGGGCCACGCGCTGGCCGATGCGGCCAAACCCCCAAATGCCCAAGGTTTTGCCCTGCAAGACCTGGCCCAACCCGAAGTTGGGCGGCATGCTCGCGGCTTTGAGTCCCGATTGCTGCCAGACCCCATGTTTGAGGTTGCTGATGTACTGTGGCAAGCGTCGCATGGCCGACAAAATGAGGGCCCAGGTTAACTCGGCCGTGGCCACCGGTGAGCCCGTGCCCTCGGCCACGGCAATGCCCAGTTCCGTACAGGCTCGCAAATCGATGTGGGAGCCGGCGTGGCCGGTTTGGGAGATCAGGCGCAGCTTGGGTAATTTCTCCAAGACCGCGCGGGGCAGGGCGGTGCGCTCGCGAATGAGCACGAGAATTTCGGCGTCTTTGAGTCGCACGGCCAATTGGCCCTGACCTTTGACGGTGTTGGTAAAGACTTTGACTTGATGGCCCGAGAGCTTGCTCGCACAACTGAGTTTGCGCACGGCATCTTGATAGTCGTCCAGAATGACGATGTTCATGCGCCAATTGTGCCCCATTTGGGTGCGGCAACCCCCGAGCCACGGGGGCTTTAGTGGGCGCGTTCGAGGGCCACTAGGCGATCGAGTTCGGCGCAGACGTCGGCCATGCGACCCGAGATGACCATGCGTCCGGCCTGATGCTTGGGCAAGCTGTCGTCTTGTACGCGCGCCATGCGCAAGGTGCGTGCGGCATGGAGGGGGCGGTCCTGGGCGGGCAGAAAACCACGCACCCATGGGTTATTGAAAACGCGGGGGAAGGGAATGAGGTTCATGGGGGTTCTCACATGAAAAGGGTGTTACGGATGAGGCCCACGGCCAAGCCTTCGATCTCCAGCGGCTCGCCCGGTTGCACGACGATGGGGGAGAAATCGGGGTTTTCGGGCAAGAGCTCGATGCAATCGCCCTGACGGCGAAAACGCTTGACGGTCACCTCATCGCCCAAGCGCGCCACCACAATTTGGCCGTTGCGGGCTTCACGCGTGGCGGCCACGGCGAGTAAATCGCCATCCATGATGCCCGCGTCGCGCATGGACATGCCGCGCACGCGCAGGAGGTAGTCGGGCTTGCGCTCGAAGAGGGAGCTCTCGACGTGGTAGGTTTGGTCGATGTGCTCTTGAGCCAAAATGGGTGAACCCGCTGCCACCCGGCCCACCAGGGGAAGGGCGAGTTCGGCCAGGCCGGAGAGCGAGAGGCGTTCAGGCGCTGGCGTGAATTGGCGCAAGCGAATGCCACGCGAGGTGCCCGAGACCAGCTCGATCACCCCTTTGCGGGCGAGGGCTTGGAGGTGCTCCTCGGCGGCGTTGGGGGATTTGAAGCCGAGTTCTGTCGCGATTTCAGCGCGCGTGGGCGGCGCACCGGTGTTGGCGATGGCCGACTGGATGAGGGAGAGGATTTGTTGCTGTCGGGCGGTGAGTTTTGGGGTATCCGTCATGGCGAGCCTCCTGAACGTTGGACTGGACGTTTATCCAGTGACTGTATTTTTAACCAGTTTTTTGAGGTTTGCAAGCGATGTCTGCGCCAATGTTGAAAAAATGCGTCGTTTTGGCCACGGGAGGCACGATTGCGGGGTGGGCGGATGACCCCTCACAGGCGGCTTACCAGGCGGCGAGCCAGCCAGTGAACGCTGTTTTGGGCGATTTATCCCCCGGGACGATGGTTTGGGAGACCGAGCAGGTGGCTCAGGTGGACAGCTCCGCCATGACCCCTGCGCTTTGGCTACGGCTGCAGGCGCGCCTGCGGCACTGGCTCGCCCAGCCCGACGTGGCCGGCGTGATCGTGACCCATGGCACCGACACCCTGGAGGAGACGGCGTTTTTTCTCCACCACACGCTGCCCACGCAGGGTAAGCCGGTGGTGCTCACGGGCGCCATGCGGGCGGCCAATCACCCGCAAGCGGATGGGCCGGACAATTTGCGGGCGGCGCGCGATTGGGTGGCCCAGGCACCGGCGGCAGGGGTTTGGGTCGTTATGGCGGGTCAGGCGCATCACCCACATTGGGTCCAAAAAGTCCAAACCAGCCCGGCAAGTGCGGCATTTTCCAGTGGACCGGCGGGACCCTTCGCGCATTGGCAGTCGGATGCAGGCGTCTGGTCGTTGGCATCCCCCACGCCGATGGCGCCCCCACCGCAACACCTGCGCGATGCCCCCTGGCCGACGACCGATGCCTGGCCCTGGGTGGCGTTAGTGTGGTCTTATGTCGGCGCAGAGGGTCGCGAGGTCGATGCCTTGATGGCGGGCGCGAATCCGCCCCGAGCTTGGGTGGTGGCCGCGACCGGGTCGGGCACCCTCGCGCCCCTGTTGCAAGAAGCGCTGCAACGCGCCCACCAGCGTGGGGCGCCGGTTTGGCGAACCAGCCGCTGCGTGTGGGGCCAAGGGGAAGATTGGGTGGAGCCGAATTGGGCTCCGATTTGTGCGCTGCCCCCTGTGAAGGCGCGCATGGCGCTACAACTCACGCTCATGGGCCAAGAGGGTGGTTAGAGGAGGCGTAAGGCGTGGGCCGGGTGGTGGATACCTG
>VEQC01000286.1 GCA_018883455.1 Limnohabitans sp.
CTCCTGGAGGCTTGCCATGAAGCGTCCCCCCGCTGCGCCACGCCCACCCTGGCGCTACTTTGCCTGGGCGTTGTTGCTGGTCAACCTCTTGCTTTGGCTCTGGCTTGGGGGGCATTTGCGCTGGCTGCGTTTGGGGCCTGACTCCCCTCGCGAGCCCGAGCGCATGCTCGAGCAAATCGATCCCCAAGCCATCAGCTTGCGTGAAGCCGCCTCGGTCAAGCCGGCATCGGCTCCGTCGGCTGCGGAGCCGGCGTCGCCTGCGGCATCGGCGCCGGATGGCGAATCAGGTGCTCAAACGCGCTGAGCGCGGCCTTGGCCCCTTCTCCGGCGGCAATGATGATTTGTTTGTAGGGCACCGTGGTCGCATCGCCGGCGGCGAACACCCCCGGCAGACTGGTTTGACACTTGGCATCGATCACCACCTCCCCCGCGCTGTTGCGTGCCAACACGTCTTGCAAGAACTCGGTGTTGGGCACCAAGCCAATTTGCACGAACACGCCTTCCAGCGCCACCGTGTGTTCGTCACCGGAGGCGCGGTCGCGATAGCGCAAGCCGTTGACCTTTTGCCCATCGCCCGTGATTTCTAAGGTTTGCGCTTGGGTGAGCACGGTCACGTTGGGCAAGCTGTGGAGTTTTTGCACCAGCACGGCGTCGGCTCTGAGCGCGTCGCCAAACTCCAGCAAGGTGACATGCGCCACCACACCGGCGAGGTCAATCGCCGCTTCCACGCCGGAGTTCCCCCCGCCGATGACGGCGGTGCGCTTGCCTTTGAAGAGGGGCCCATCGCAGTGCGGGCAATAGGCCACGCCTCGGTTTTTGTACGCGTCTTCCCCGGGCACATCGACCGTGCGCCAGCGCGCCCCGGTGGAGAGCACCACGCTGCGTGCTTGTAAAACCGCGCCGCTCTCGAGGGCCACTTGCACATAACCACCCGCTTCAGGCGCGGGGATGAGCCGTGCCACGCGCTGGCGCGCCATGACATCGACTTCGTAGTCACGCACGTGGGCTTCCAAGTCGGCCGCGAATTGGGGGCCTTGCGTGGCGCGCACCCCGACATAGTTCTCAATGCCCAGCGTGTCCTGCGTCTGGCCGCCCAAGCGCTCGGCCACCAAGCCTGTGCGAATGCCCTTGCGCGCGGCGTAAATGGCCGCCGCCGCGCCCGCGGGGCCTGCGCCCACCACCAGCATGTCAAACGGCGCTTTGTCTTGCAAGGCCGCATCTGCGCGCGCAACGGCGGCGGTGTCGAGTTTGGCCAGAATGTCCTCCACGCTCATGCGGCCCGAGCCAAACACCTCACCGTTGCGATACACCATGGGCACGGCCATGACTTGACGCGCCTGAACCTCGGCTTGGTAGAGCGCGCCGTCAATGACCACCGTGCGGATGCGCGGGTTCACCACGGCCATGAGGGCGAGGGCTTGCACCACGTCCGGGCAGTTGTGGCAGGACAGGCTCATGTAGACCTCAAATTGGTGCTCTCCGGGCAAGGCCTGAATTTGCTGGAGCACCTCGGGCGCGACTTTGGGCGGGTGTCCGCCCGCCCAGAGCAGGGCGAGCACGAGGGAGGTGAATTCGTGGCCCAGCGGGATGGCCGCGAAGCGCAAATCCATCGCGCTGCCCTGGCGTTGGATGGCAAACGAGGGGCGACGCGCGTCGGTGCCGTCAAAGGTCACCGTCACCTGGGGGCTCAAGCGCGCCAGCGTTTCGAGCAATTGGCGCATTTCCTGTGCGCTTGCCGAGTCATCCAGAGAGGCCGTGAGCGTGATCGGCACGGTCACGCGTTGCAAATAGGCCTGGAGTTGGTTTTGCAGGGTTTCGTTCAACATGGTGAGGGCTCCGGGAAGGGACTGGGCAAGCCGCCTGGGCCACTTGTGGCGGCCCAGGCAAGGCAGATGCCCACGGTTACGCGGGTGGCGCGACCGGGATGACAGAAAAAGGCAGGATCAGATCTTGCCGACGAGGTCGAGGGAGGGGGCCAAGGTTTGCGCACCGGGGGTCCATTTGGCGGGGCAAACCTGGCCGGGGTTGGCGGCGATGTACTGGGCCGCTTGCACCTTGCGCAGCAACTCCTGGGCGTCGCGGCCAATGCCATCGTCATGGATTTCGAGGGCTTTGATCACGCCTTCCGGGTTGATCACGAAGGTCCCGCGCAAGGCCAGGCCCTCGGACTCCACCATCACCTCAAAGTTGCGGCTGAGCGTGCCGGTCGGGTCGGCCAGCATGGGGTACTTGATCTTGCCAATCGTCTCGGAGGTGTCGTGCCAGGCCTTGTGCGTGAAGTGGGTGTCGGTCGAGACCGCGTAAATCTCTACGCCCATGGCCTTGAAGGTGTCGTAGTGGTCGGCCAGGTCGCCGAGTTCGGTAGGGCAGACGAAGGTGAAATCGGCAGGATAGAAGAAGACGACCGACCACTTGCCCTTGAG
>VEQC01000287.1 GCA_018883455.1 Limnohabitans sp.
GCTCCAGCGCCCCCCAACCGACTGGTTCTGCACGGAGAAGGACGCCGTCAAACTCTGGCAGCACGATCCCGCCGTTTGGGCCGTGGGCTTGGAGGTGCATTGGTCGCCCGAATTGGAGGCCGAGCTACATCACACCTTGCGCTGGCTCGGTCTATCATTGCCCCATGGACAACAAACTGCTTGAACTCTTGGTCTGCCCCGTGACCAAAGGCCCCTTGCGCCATCACCCGCAGCAACAGGAGTTGGTCTCGCGCAGCGCGCGCTTGGCCTATCCGATTCGCGATGGCATCCCGATCTTGCTGGAATCCGAGGCTCGCCCCCTCACGGACGAGGAACTGGAGCGCCTGGAGTGAATTTCAGCGTTCTGATTCCGGCGCGCATGGCCTCGACGCGGCTACCCGACAAGCCGCTGGCCGACTTGGGCGGGCTGCCCATGGTGGTGCGCGTGGCCCAAGTGGCCCTGCAAAGCGGCGCCCAGCAAGTGGCAGTGGCCACCGACGACGCGCGCGTGCAAGCGGCCTGCGCGGCGC
This sequence comes from Limnohabitans sp., assembly GCA_018883455.1. Lineage (GTDB taxonomy): Bacteria > Pseudomonadota > Gammaproteobacteria > Burkholderiales > Burkholderiaceae_C > Limnohabitans. The sequence continues at coordinate 531 of VEQC01000287.1, forward strand.
ATGGCATCACCGCCCTCATGACCCGCGCCGATCACCCCAGTGGCAGTGACCGCTTGGCCGAGGCCTGCGATCTGCTGGGCTTGGCGGACGATGCCGTCGTCGTCAACCTGCAAGGCGATGAGCCCCTCATGCCGCCCGAGGCCTTGCGCCAAGCCGCCGAGTTGTTGCACCAGCGCAGCGATTGCGACATCAGCACCCTAGCCCACCCCATCGAGGTCGTGAGCGAGTTCACCAATCCCAACGTGGTCAAAGTGGTGACGGATGCGCGCGGCACTGCCCTCTATTTCAGTCGCGCCCCCATCGCTTGGTGGCGCGATGGCTTTGCCCACGGGCTAGACCAACTCCCTGCGGAGCGGCCCCTACGGCACATCGGTCTCTACGCCTACCGGGTGGGCTTTTTGCGGCGCTTTCCCCGCTTGGGCGTGGCCCCACTGGAGCGCTTGGAGTCGCTCGAACAGTTGCGCGCGCTCTGGCACGGCCATCGCATTGCCGTGTGGGTGACGCCAGAGGCCCCCATGCCCGGCGTTGACACGCCAGAGGATTTGGCGCGCGCGCAAGCCTGGTTTGCCAAGGGTTCACGGTAAGCCCCGCGCTAGGCTTGGCGTGCTATCCTCAAACCCCATTCGCATTTGAAACCCCATTCGCATTTGTACAGGAACCTCCACCATGAGACTCATTTTGTTGGGCGCACCCGGCGCGGGCAAAGGGACACAAGCCACCTTCATCTGCCAGAAGTACGGGATCCCGCAGATCTCCACCGGTGACATGCTGCGCGCGGCCGTGAAGGCGGGCACGCCGCTGGGCCTGGAAGCCAAAAAAGTGATGGACTCCGGTGGCTTGGTTAGCGATGACATCATCATCGGTTTGGTCAAAGAGCGCATCACCCAAGCCGATTGCGCCAATGGGTTTCTCTTTGATGGGTTTCCGCGCACCATTCCCCAGGCCGAGGCCATGAAGACCGCCGGCGTCAAACTCGACTACGTGCTGGAGATCGATGTGCCCTTCGACGCCATCATCGAGCGCATGAGCGGGCGCCGCTCGCATCCTGCCTCGGGCCGCACCTACCATGTGAAGTTCAACCCGCCCCGCGTGGCGGGCCAGGACGATGTCACGGGCGAGCCCCTCGTGCAACGCGACGACGACAAGGAAGAAACGGTGCGCAAGCGCCTGGAGGTCTACAGCGCCCAAACCCGTCCGCTCGTGGACTACTACTCCGATTGGGCCACGAAATCCCCCCAAGACGCGCCGCACTACCGACGCATCAGTGGCATGGGCAGCGTGGACGAGATTCGCGAGCGCGCGTTTGCAGCCTTGGCCTCTTAAGGCGCGTGAGGGCGCACCACACACGGACCAGCGCGATACCAGCGTGGTAAGTCAGCGCGGTTGGTCAGCGCGGTAAATCTGCGGCGCCCCGCCATCGGCGCCGTCTAACCGCGCTCTGACGCCATGAGCATGAGTTGCAGGGCGATGCGCGCCTTCACGGGCGGTAGCGGGCAGATCGGTGCCCAACTCGGCTCGACCCAATCCTCCCCTTGCCCCCACACACAGCGGCTGGTTCGCCAAACCAGCGCCCCGCGCTGGTGGGCGCGTTGCAGCGCGTCCTGCAACAAAGGCGCGAGGGTGCCCGCTCCGGTGGCGGCCACCACCCACGCCCGGGGCGGGTTCGCGCCAGCCATCAGGGCATCGACTTCACGGCCATCCGCGCCGGCATAAGACCACACCAACGCCCCCCAGGGCCAGGCGTCGGCCGCCGGCCAGGGCGTATCGCGCAGGTGTTGCGGTGGGGGCGCACCCGCCGGCCCGGATGCCAACCCCCAGTTGCCTGAATCCGACTGCCATTGTGCAAAGGGGCCCGCAGGTCCACTGGAGAA
>VEQC01000288.1 GCA_018883455.1 Limnohabitans sp.
GACCGAAGAGGTGGGGGGGGTGGCACAGCCCCCGAGCACCAAGAGCGTGGCCAACAGACTCAGCCAGGATGAGAAGCGCGTCATTTGAATTCGTTTTTCCATTGTCTCAACGCCCCAAACAAACGGGCGTCGTCGCTGGCGGGGGACAGACCCGCGTGGCGTTGTACTGCTTGGCGCACCGACTCGTGTTGGATGCGCAAGAACGGGTTGATTTCACGTTCCAAGGCCAGCAATGCGGGGAGGGTGGGGAGTTGTTCGGCACGACGTTGCTGACATTGGGCTTGGTAGGTTTGCAAAGCGGCGTTTTCGGGTTCGACCGCCAGGGCAAATTTCAGATTGGAGAGAGTGTACTCATGTGCGCAACAGATTTGGGTGTCGTCGGGCAAAGCGCAGAGTTGCGAAAGGGAGGCCAACATTTGCGCGGGAGTCCCTTCAAACAGCCGCCCGCAGCCGCCGGAAAACAAGGTGTCGCCACAAAAGAGCAAGGGATGCGGGGTGGCGTGGGGGAGAAAGTAGGCCACATGGCCTGCGGTGTGCCCAGGGACATCCATCACTTCCACCGTTTGCCCCAACAATGAAAATGAAACCCCCGCGAAGACGGGCTCGAACGGCTCGGGAATGGTCTCGCGCGCGGGCCCCCAAACGGGGCAGCCAAAGCGCTCGCGCAAGATCGCCACACCGCCAACATGGTCAGGGTGGTGGTGCGTGACTAGAATGGCGCGCAAATGGGTTTGTGTGGCGTGGAGCAAATCGAGCACGGGCGTTGCCTCGCCCGGGTCCACCACTACCACGTCGGAACCCTCTTGCCACCACCAGATGTAGTTGTCGTCAAAGGCCGCCACTGCACGCAAATTCATGTCTGTTCCTATTCCATCACTGCCCAATGACCCGGATTGGCTCTACAGCCCCTGGGGAGATTATCTTTTGGAATGGGAAGCCCGTCAGTTTGACCTGGGTGTGGCCGATGCCTTTGGTTTTCATGCCCTCCAATTGGGCTTGCCCAAGCTCGACGCCTTGCGCGCCAATCGCATTCCCCAGCGCTGGTTGGCGTGCGCCCAGGCCTGTTCGGAGCCGCTCAAAGGCCACTTGGCGTGCGAATTCTCGGCCTTGCCCTTTCCCGATGCCAGCATCGATTTGATCGTACTCCCGCACACCTTGGAGATGAGCCTCGATCCGCACGCGACCTTGCGGGAGGCCGATCGCGTGCTGGTGCCCGAGGGGCGGCTCATCCTCACAGGTTTTAACCCGGCGAGCTGGTGCGGCCTGCGCCGTGCGCGCCGCTTTGGCGTGCCGGCGGCACGCACCTTGATTGGTCCTTGGCGTTTGCGCGACTGGCTGCACCTGCTGAGCTTTGAGATCCGCATCCAGGCCTTGGGGGCCTACCGGCCCCTCACCCGCAGCGAGCGCTGGCTGCAGCGGTGGTCCTGGATGGACCGCATGGGCCCGCGCTGGTGGCCTGTGCTCGGTGGGGTGTATTACCTCGAAGCGGTCAAGCGGGTGCGCGGCATGCGCCTGCTCGGACCGAGCTGGCGCCGTGCGACACCGGCGACTTCACCCGCAGTGGCTTCCGCCTCGCGCCAGCGCATGCAACAAGAAAGCTCAGAATGAATCAGGTTGAGATCTACACCGATGGCGCTTGCAAAGGCAACCCCGGCCCGGGCGGCTGGGGCGTGTTGCTGCGCGCACCCAATGGCCAGGAGCGCGAGCTCCATGGCGGCGAGTCTCTGACGACCAACAACCGCATGGAGCTCATGGCTGTCATTCAGGCCTTGCGGGCGCTCAAAAAACCCTGCGAGATCGACCTCTACCTCGACAGCGAATACGTGCGCAAGGGCATCACGGAGTGGATTCATGGCTGGCGCGCCAAGGGCTGGCGCACGGCGAGCAAGCAACCCGTGAAAAACGTCGAGCTTTGGCAGGATCTCGATGCGCTGGTGCACCAAAGCGGCCACCAAATTCGTTGGCACTGGGTGAAGGGGCACGCCGGCCATGTGGACAACGAGCGCGCCGATGCCCTGGCCAACAAAGGGGTGCCCCAAGCGCGCTAAGCGCCGGGCGAGAGGTAGGCCTCGAACATCATCACGTCCACCCAATCGCCGACGGCCACCGAACCCTGATCGTGGTGCAGCACGATCAGGCCATTGCCCTCGACCATGGAGCGCAGCACACCCGAGCCCTGGTTGCCCGTGGTTCGCACACCGAGTTCCCCATTCGCTTGCGGCACCACCACGCCACGCTGGTATTCCGTGCGTCCGGGCTTTTTGCGCAGGGGCTCCAGGCAACGGGCTTGCAGACACACGGGCGGCTCGCCGCGCGCGCCCATCATCGCGAGCAGGGTGGGGCGCACCAAGGCCATGAAGGTGACCATCACGGCCACCGGGTTGCC
>VEQC01000289.1 GCA_018883455.1 Limnohabitans sp.
GCTTAGAAGAGGCGCTCGCGCATCCTCAGGTGCAGGCCTTGGGCCTGATGCCCGCCGTACCAGGCGAGCGCTTTGCACTGACCGCGTTGCCCCTCACATTGAACGGCGAACGCCCCGGCCCGCGTGGGCCCGCGCCCACGCTCGGGCAGCACAACGACACGCTAGCCTAGAAGCCAACTACCCCCAAAGGAGACTCCGCATGAACCGCATTCAACGTCACCGCCTCACACTCAGCATGGGTTTGCTCAGCCTCGCGCTTTTGGGCGTGCCCGCTTGGGCCCAGCAGGCCTGGCCGAACAAAAACTTGCGCTTTGTGGTGCCGTTTGCGCCGGGCAGCGCCACCGACCAAATCGCCCGCGCCTTTGGCGCCAAGGTGAGCGAGACACTGGGCCAACCGGTGGTCGTGGAAAACAAGCCTGGCGTGAACGGCATGATCGGTGCCACGGAAGTAGCCAAAGCCAGTCCCGATGGCTACACCCTGCTCAATGGTACCAACAGCACCAACGCGGCACTCAAAAGCCTCATGAAGAGCTTGCCCTACGATCAAGACACGGCCTTTGCCCCCGTGGCGTACCTCGGGCAGGTGCCCTTGATTGTGGCCGTCAACAACGACATGCCCGTCAAGACGCTCAAAGAATTGGTCGATTTGGCCAAGTCCAAACCAGCGGGCCATATCCTTTTTGCCAGCGCCAGCACATCCCAGCTGGTCTCAAGCGAAATGCTCGCCAGCACGGCGGGCATCAAAATGACCAACGTTCCCTTCAAAAGCGGCCCCGACGCCATGACCAACCTCATTGGCGGCCAGGTCATGCTCTTCACGGCCGACTTTGCCGTGATGGTGCCCCAAGTCAAAGCCGGAAAAGTGCGGGGCTTGGCCGTGACCTCCCAGAAACGTTCCGCCGTGGTGCCCGACTTGCCCACGGTCAGCGAGGCTTTGGGCGTGAAGGACTACGAACTCATCGCCTACTTCGCCGCCTTCGCGCCGGCGGGCACCCCCGCAGAGGTGATTCAAAAACTCAACCAAGCCTTCAATGCCGCGGCCAACAGCAAGGACTTGCAAGAGAAGTTTGCCAACATCGGGTTTGTCACCGAACCCGGTACGCCCCAGGCCCTGGCCGACCGCACCCGCGTCGAGACCGCCAAGTGGGCCAAGGCCATTCGCGAGGCCCGCATCGAGCCTCAGTAAACCTCCCTGCGACGGAGTGGGCCCGCACAGCGCGCAGCGCGCAGTGGGCTGCAACCGCCGCCTGCATGCTAACGGAATTTAACGGGGCGCTTTTCGATAAAGGCGAGCACGCCTTCGAGTGCCGACGCGTCCATCATGTTGCACGCCATGGTTTGCGCGGCATCGTCATACGCGGCTGCGATGCCGGTTTCCAACTGACGGTAAAAGAGTTGTTTACCCATGGCCAAGGCCACTTGGGGTTTGGCCAGTATGCTCTCCACCAAGGCTTCAACAGTGGCGTCGAGCGCTGCGGACGGCACCACGCGATTGACCAAGCCGCGCTCGAGCGCCTGTTGCGCGCTGATGAAGTCGCCCGTGACCAACATCTCGAAAGCTTGTTTGCGCCCGAGGTTGCGCGAGAGCGCCACACTCGGGGTGCTGCAAAACAAGCCCAAACGCACGCCACTGACCGCGAATTGAGCCTCTTCGACCGCCACGGCCAAGTCGCATTGCGCCACCAATTGGCAGCCTGCCGCCGTGGCCATGCCCTGCACCTTGGCAATCACGGGCACCGGCAGGGCTTGCAAGCGCAGCATCAGGCGGCTGCAGTCGGCAAAAAGTTGCTGGTAGTAGGCGTCGCTCGGCTGCGCGCGCATTTCTTTCAAATCGTGCCCCGCACAAAATGCCTTGCCGGCGGCCGCAATGACCACCACGCGCAATTGCGGGTCCTGTTCGAGCGCATCGAGCGCTTTGTGCAGCGCCGCGAGCAAGCCTTCGCTCAAGGCATTAAATGCCTGAGGCCGATGCAGGGTGAGGGTGGCCACCCCACGCGCATCGCGCGTGACTTGGAGAACTTCAGGGGACTCTGTCATGGCAAAACTCACTCCATGGCTTTGGACGATTGCGCGCGCTCGCGCAGCTGAAACTTCTGAATCTTGCCGGTCGAAGTCTTGGGAATGGCTTCAAACCGAATCTCGCGCGGCACCTTATAGCCCGCAAGCATTTGCTTGCAATGGGCGATCAAGGCCTCGGCCGAGACCGATTGCCCAGGTTGCAACTCCACATAGGCCAAGGGCGTCTCGCCCCATTTGGGGTCGGGCTTGGCCACCACCGCGCAGGCCGCCACCGCAGGGTGACGGTAGAGCACATCCTCCACTTCGAGGGAGGAAATATTCTCGCCCCCGGAGATGATGATGTCCTTGCTGCGG
>VEQC01000290.1 GCA_018883455.1 Limnohabitans sp.
GTGCAGCCTTGGGCGATGCCGTTGAGATGGGTCAACGCCTGGTGGTGCTCGAAGCCATGAAGATGGAGCATGTGCATGTGGCCGCGACGGCCGGCACGATTGCTGCCCTTCACGTTCAAGTGGGAGCCCAAGTGGCACAGGGGGCCTTGCTGGTCGAAATAATCCCTTCTGATTCAAAATAATCCATTTCCTAGGGTTTTCATAGGAGAATTTCCGGCGATCATGCGGGAAAACCCCCGAAAAGTCTGGGCCTAATTTGTATACAGTTTGGTCTACCAAATGGAATACATATTGGTTTCCCTGTGATTTTTCACTCTAAGGAGCTCTCCCATGTCGACTGCAATTCATCCCGTCGATGAAGTCCTCCCAAGCGGCAAATTAGCCGCACTGGGTTTGCAACACGTGCTGGTGATGTACGCCGGTGCCGTGGCCGTTCCCCTGATCATTGGCCGCGCGCTCAAGCTCAGCCCTGAGCAAGTGGCGATGCTGATCTCCGCCGATCTTTTTGTGTGCGGTCTGGTCACCTTGATCCAGTCCTGGGGCATGACCCAGTGGTTTGGCATTCGCCTGCCGGTGATGATGGGCGTGACTTTCGCGGCCGTGGCGCCAATGGTGTCCATGGCCAACAGCAACCCGGGCGAAGCGGGCGCGCAGATGATTTTTGGCGCCATCATTGGCGCGGGCATCATTTCCATTGTGATCGCGCCCATCGTCAGCCGTCTGCTGCGCTTCTTCCCGCCAGTGGTGACCGGCACGATCATTGCTGTGATTGGCATCAGCCTGATGCGCATTGGCATCAATTGGATTTTCGGCAACCCCGTGGGCCCTACGGCCCCCTCGGTGGTGAGCCCCGAGCACAAGCAATGGCTTGAGGCGGCGGCGGCGGCGGCAAGTGCCCCCGGATCCATGTTGCCCCCAGTGCCCAAAGACTTGGCCCTGCTGCCCAAAATGCCCAACCCCAAATATGCGGAGTTGACCGGCGTGGGGATTGCGGCCTTGGTTCTCGCTTCGATTCTGCTCATCTCCAAATTTGCCCGCGGCTTTATCGCCAACATCTCGGTGTTGCTTGGCATCATCATTGGGGGCGTGGTGGCGACCGGTATGGGTCTCATGAACTTTGACAAAGTGGCGAAAGCTTCTTGGTTTGGCATCGTCACGCCCTTCTCGTTTGGCTTGCCCACCTTTGACCCCGTGCTGATTCTGACCATGACCCTGGTGATGATCGTGGTGATGATCGAATCCACCGGCATGTTCCTCGCGCTGGGTGAGATGACGGATCGCAAAGTGGATCAACCGGCTCTGGCCCGTGGTCTGCGCACAGATGGCCTGGGCACCTTGATTGGGGGCATCTTCAACACCTTCCCCTACACCAGCTTCTCACAAAACGTGGGCTTGGTGGCCGTGACGGGCGTGCGCAGCCGTTTTGTGTGCGTGGCCGGTGGTTTGATCTTGGTGGCCTTGGGTGTGGTGCCGAAAATGGCGGCCTTGGTTGAATCCCTGCCCACGGTCGTTTTGGGCGGCGCGGGCTTGGTGATGTTTGGCATGGTGGCCGCCACCGGTATTCGTATCTTGGCCGGCGTGGACTTCAAGAACAACCGCTTCAACAGCCTGATCGTGGCCATCTCCATTGGCATCGGCATGATTCCCCTGATCGCGCCGAACTTCAAACAGTGGATGCCGCACAACCTGCACCCGCTGATTGAGTCAGGCATTCTTTTGTCATCGCTTGCCGCGGTTTTGCTAAACCTTTACTTTAATGGCGCCGCCGCTGATGACAGCGCGGCCATTGAAGCCGCGAAACAATCGGACAGCCACTGAGTTGGACCCGCACGCTGGGGGAGTCGCAAGCCCCCCACGACCAGCCCGCCTCGCGCGGGCTTTTTTGCGTCTTGTCAGCCCTCGGAGGGGGCCTTACGGATAAGCTGTCGTCTTCTTTGACGTATCGGGTTTTTTCATGCAGTCTCCCCTTACCCTGCCCAATGGCTTACTTGGGCATCTCCACCACTGGCTCTTTGACGACAGCAACCCCAAGGGGGTGTCTCGCGAGTTTGAGCGTTTCATTGCGGTTTTGATTCTGGTGAGCGTGGGGGCCGTGTTGCTCGAACATTTGCCCGAGGTCTATGAACCCAACGCCCAAACCTTTGCCTGGTTTGACGTGATTTCCGTGCTGATCTTCACACTGGAATACGTCTTGCGCGTGGCAACCGCGCCGCTCACGCCAGAATTCGCCCGGTATCGCTTTCCGCGCTTGCGCTACATGGTGAGCTTTTACGCCTTGGTCGACTTGATCGCCATCGCGCCGTTTTACTTTGCGCAACTGGTCACGGTGGATGTGGAGATGCTGCGCGTGTTGCGAATTTTGCGGCTCA
>VEQC01000291.1 GCA_018883455.1 Limnohabitans sp.
ACGGTACAGGCCGAGCACATCCCCCAGAGGTTGGCACAAGCGCGTGCCCAACAAACCCTCTACCGCCAGTCCGGCTCCGTCCACGCCTGCGCCTTGTTTCAAGGCGACACGCTAGGCCTTCTGGTCGAGGACGTGGGCCGTCACAACGCGCTTGACACCCTGGCGGGTTGGATGGCCTGGCACGGCCAGTCAACCAACGCCCAAAGCCTGCTCTACACCACCGGACGCCTCACCAGCGAGATGATCCTCAAGGCCGCGCGCATGGGCGTGGCGGTCGTGGTCTCGCGCAGCGGGATGACCGAAATGGGCCTGCAACTGGCCGAGCGCTTGGGCGTTTGCGCCATTGGGCGCGCGCGCCACGAGCACTTCTTGGTTTACACCGCCGCCCACCGTGTGCAGTGGGCCACGCGCGATGCGTCGGCCGTGGCCCCCCTGAGCGCCACCCCCGACTTGCCCTGAGCCCGACCCCGCGCAAACCCCCGAGCCGGCACGCCTTTGGCGCCAGCGGCACAATGGCTGCATGAAAATTTCCTGGCTTGGCCATGCGTGGCGAAACCTCTGGCGCGACGCCCGTGCGGGCGAGCTCAATTTGCTCGTCGGCGCCGTGGTGCTCGGCGTGGCCGGCTTGAGCGCCGTGAGTTTCCTCGCCGATCGCTTGGAACGAGGCTTGCAACGCGATGCCGCGCAACTCCTCGGGGGCGACGTGGTGATCGCCAGCGATCAAGAGTTGCCGCCCGAATTCGCCCGCAAAGCCCAGAGCCTGGGCTTGCAAACCGTGCGCAGCGCGAGCTTTCCCACCATGGCCCGCACCGAGGCCACCCAAGCCAGCCGCCTCATCGCCTTGAAAGCGGTCGAGTCTGGCTATCCCTTGCGGGGCCGATTGGGGCTCGCCTCGCAGTTGCCGCAGAGCGACGACGCGCCTGCGGAGCGCTGGCAGCAAAGCGGCCCCCCCTCGGGTGAGGCTTGGGCCGAGCCGGCCCTCTTCGAGGCCTTGGGCTTGAAGCCGGGGGACCCGCTGTGGCTCGGCCAGCACCGTGTGGTGCTCAGCCAAGTGTTGTTGCGCGAGCCCGACCGCGGCGCGGGTTTCATGAATTTCGCCCCGCGCGTACTGATTGCGGCGGACGACCTGGCCGCCACCGGCTTGGTGCAACCGGCCAGCCGCGTGGCCTGGCGCTTCGCCCTCACGGGCACGGCCCCTGCCATCGCCCAATACAAAGCCTGGGCGATGGCCCAAACCGAGTTACCCGAGGTGCGGGGTGTGCGCGTGGAGTCCCTCGAATCGGGCCGTCCTGAAATGCAGCAAACCTTGGACCGCGCGGGCAAGTTCCTCCACCTGGTGGCCTTGCTCGCGGCGCTGCTGAGCGCCGTGGCCGTGGCGCTGGCCGCCCGCGCCTTCGCGCATCGGCGGCTTGACGACGCTGCCATGCTGCGCGTGCTTGGGGTCACGCAGTCGGACATGGCGCGGGCCTACGCACTCGAATTCGCTCTGGTGGGCAGCTTTGCCAGTATTCTGGGTTTGGCACTCGGGGCCGGGGTGCACGCGGTGCTGGTTGATTGGTTGGGCAGCTTGCTCTCGCAGGAACTGCCCCCGCCGGGGTGGAAGCCTGTGGCCCTGGGGCTGGGTGTGGGGCTCACCTTGCTGCTCGCCTTTGGTCTGCCACCGGTGCTGCAACTCGCGCAAGTGCCGCCCCTGCGCGTCATGCGCCGAGAGCTGGGGGACATCCGCCCGGGCTCTCGACTGGCCTGGGCCTTGGGCGTGTTGGGCTTTGGTGCGCTGCTGGCGTTCTCCAGCCAAGATCGCCTGCTCGCCCTGTGGGTCGTCGCCGGGTTCGCCGGTGCCTGGCTCTTGTTCGCGCTGTGCACCCGCTTGGCCCTGGTGGGCCTGCGCCGCGTGGTACGTGAAGGGGTGTCCTCGGTGAGCTGGATTCTGGCCACACGCCAATTGGCCTCGAGGCCGGGGTTGGTGGTCATTCAAGTGGGGGCGTTGGCGCTCGGACTACTGGCGTTATTGCTGCTCACGGTGCTGCGCACCGATCTGATGGCGAGCTGGCGCGCCGCCACCCCCTCTGACGCGCCCAACCGCTTTGTCATCAACATCCAACCCGACCAGGCCCAGGCCTTCGAGCAGATGCTGGCCGAAGCCGGCGTGCGCGATTACGACTGGTACCCCATGGCGCGGGGGCGTTTGGTGGGGGTCAACGGCCGCACGGTGCGCGCGCAAGACTTCGTGGGCGATCGGGCCCAACGCCTAGCCGACCGCGAATGGAACCTCTCCTACCACCCCCAGTTGCCCCCGCACAACCCCGTTGAGGCTGGCCGCTGGACCGCCGGTGAGCCCGATGCCATCAGCCTGGAGCAGGGG
>VEQC01000292.1 GCA_018883455.1 Limnohabitans sp.
GGCTTGGGTGGGCGGGCTGGGCTAGCGGGCCTGGGCGGCTTTGGAAGGGGCCGGTTGGGGGGTAAGGCCTAGCCCCCCCCAAAAAGCGGCCCCAGGGGTCCGAAATGGGCCCGAGATGGACCCTAAACGGACCCTAAACGGACCCTAAATGGCCCCCCCAGCCCCTTTTGAGGGGGCACGGCCCCCTGGGTGGGGGCTCAGGGCTCAGGCCGCGGCCTGGGCCTCCTCGACCGCGGCGAATTGGAATTCGCCGGGGGCGCGCACGGGGTCGACCTTGACGGTGATGGTCTGCTTCGAGGTGAAGCGGCCTTCGAGCAACTGCTTGGAGAGCGGGTTCTCGATGCGTTGCTGGATGGCGCGCTTGAGGGGGCGCGCACCAAACACCGGGTCAAAGCCCACCTTGGCGAGCTCTTGCAGGGCTTGCTCCGACACATCGAGGGTGAGGTCGAGGCGGGCGAGGCGTTGGGCGAGCACGGCGAGCTGGATGCCCGCGATACGGCCAATGTGATCGGCGCTCAAGCCATGGAAGACCACGGTCTCGTCAATGCGGTTGAGGAACTCGGGGCGGAAGTGGTTGCGCAGCTCCTCCCACACGGCGTCCTTGATGTCTTGCATGTCTTGGCCGGCCATGTTTTGGATGATGGGCGAGCCGATGTTGCTGGTCATCACGATCACTGTGTTTTTGAAATCCACGGTGCGGCCTTGGCCGTCGGTGAGGCGGCCATCGTCGAGCACTTGCAGCAACACGTTGAAGACGTCGGGGTGGGCTTTCTCGACTTCGTCGAGCAAGACCACGCTGTAGGGCTTGCGGCGCACGGCCTCGGTGAGGTAGCCGCCTTCGTCATACCCCACGTAGCCCGGCGGCGCGCCGATGAGGCGGCTCACGGAGTGTTTCTCCATGAACTCGCTCATGTCGATGCGAATGAGGTGGTCCTCACTGTCAAAGAGGAAGGCGGCCAGCGCCTTGCACAGCTCGGTCTTGCCCACGCCCGTGGGGCCGAGGAAGAGGAAGGAGCCGGTGGGACGGTTGGGGTCGCCCAGTCCAGCGCGGGAGCGGCGGATGGCGTTGGCCACGGCCGAGATGGCCTCGTCTTGCCCGACCACGCGGTCGTGCAGTTTGTCTTCCATGGCCAGGAGTTTCTCGCGCTCGCCTTGCATGAGTTTGGAGACGGGAATGCCGGTGGCGCGCGCCACGACTTCGGCAATCTCCTCCGCCCCCACCTGGGTGCGCAGCAAGCGGGTGTGGTGCTCGCCGGCTTTTTCGCGGGCGTTGGCTTCCTTCATGCGTTTTTCGAGTTCGGGCAAGCGGCCGTATTGCAGCTCGGCCACTTTGTTGAAATCGCCCTTGCGGGTGAGCTCTTCGATTTGGGCTTTGAGGCGCTCGATTTCTTCCTTCACTTGGGCGCCCCCTTGGGCGGTGGCTTTCTCCGCGCGCCAGACGTCTTCCAGATCGGCATATTCTTTGCCCACGCGCAGGATTTCTTCCTCGATGAGTTCGAGGCGCTTTTGCGAGGCGTCGTCTTTTTCCTTGCGCACGGCCTCGCGCTCGATTTTGAGTTGGATCAAGCGGCGGTCGAGCTTGTCCATGACTTCGGGTTTGGAGTCGATCTCGATCTTGATTTTGGCGGCGGCTTCGTCAATGAGGTCAATCGCCTTGTCGGGCAAGAAGCGGTCGGTGATGTAGCGGTGCGAGAGCTCGGCCGCGGCGACGATGGCCGGGTCGGTGATCTCCACGCCGTGGTGCACTTCGTAGCGCTCTTGTAAGCCGCGCAGGATGGCGATGGTGGCCTCCACCGAGGGCTCGCCGACGATGATTTTTTGGAAGCGACGCTCAAGCGCTGCGTCTTTCTCAATGTATTTGCGGTATTCGTCGAGGGTGGTTGCGCCCACGCAATGGAGTTCGCCGCGCGCGAGGGCGGGCTTGAGCATATTGCCCGCATCCATGGCGCCTTCGGCTTTGCCGGCGCCGACCATGGTGTGGATCTCGTCGATGAAGACGATGGTCTGGCCTTCGTCCTTGGCGAGTTCGTTGAGGACGGCTTTGAGGCGCTCTTCAAACTCACCGCGGAACTTGGCCCCGGCGAGCAAGGCGGCCATGTCGAGCGAGAGCACGCGTTTACCTTTGAGGGAATCGGGCACTTCGCCCGCCACGATGCGCTGGGCCAAGCCTTCCACAATGGCGGTTTTGCCCACACCCGGCTCGCCAATCAGAACGGGGTTGTTTTTGCTGCGGCGCTGCAGCACCTGAATGGCGCGGCGAATTTCGTCGTCGCGGCCAATCACCGGGTCGAGCTTGCCCTGGCGGGCACGTTCGGTCAGATCCAGGCAATACTTCTTGAGGGCCTCACG
>VEQC01000083.1 GCA_018883455.1 Limnohabitans sp.
GCACATCAATGGCGGCCAACACCGAATCCGGGTTGGCGTTGTAGGTGTCGTCAATCAGCGTCCAGGGGTCGCCATTGGCGCGTGTCATCGCGCACGCACGCGAACGCCCTTGAACCGCTTGGAAGGCGGAGAGCCCCGCCACAATGGTTTGAAGGTCCACCCCGGCGGCGAGCGCACAGGTGCTCGCGGCCAAGGCGTTGGCCAGGTTGTGGCGGCCGGCAATCCACAGGCCCAATTCGGCCTCGCCTTGAGGCGTGGCCATGCGCAGCTGCCAATGGTCCACTTGCCACTGGGCTTGTAACAAGCGCACCGAGGCTTGGCTGTGCACGTCGAGGTCAAAGGTCATGACGCGGCGACCCTTGGCGCGTTCGCGCCAGCGCGGGGCAAAGGTATCCGCATGGGGGAATACGGCCACGCCATCGGCTGGCAGGTGATCGAACACGCTCGCGTTTTCATCGGCCACCGCCTCGACGCTGGCCATGAATTCCTGGTGCTCGCGTTGCGCGTTGTTGACCAAGGCAACGGTGGGTTGGCACCAGCGTGCCAAGCGCGTGATCTCACCGGGATGGTTCATGCCCAACTCCACCACAGCCAAGCGGTGCGTGGGGCGCAAGCGCAGCAGGGTCTGCGGCACTCCGATTTCGTTGTTGAGGTTGCCTTGGGTGGCCAAAGCGGCCTCGCCTGCAGCGCTGCGCAAGATCTGGGCGATCATTTGGGTCACGGTGGTCTTGCCGTTGCTGCCGGTAACCGCGATCAGCGGCAGGGAGTAGCGCCCTCGCCAGTGCTGTGCCAAGGCGCCCAACGCCTCACGCGTGTCGGCCACTTCCCAGCCCGACAAGCCCGCGGCAGCGAGTCCATGTTCGGCAACGCCGGCCACCGCCCCCAAGCGGGCTGCCTCAGGGAGAAACGCATGGGCATCGAATTTTTCGCCGCGCAGGGCGAGGAACAAATCGCCCGCTTGTAGGCTTCGGCTATCGGTATGGATGCGTGCGACGCTCTGCGTGCCATCGCCTACCAAGCGTGCGCCCGGCAGCGCCGCCGCCATGTCCGCCAAGCGCCATTGCATCTCAGACATGCACCCTCCGGAGTTGCAAGGCAGCCTGTGCCACGCCCAGATCGCTAAAGGGCTCGCGCACGCCTTGGATTTCCTGATAATCCTCGTGGCCCTTGCCCGCGATGAGGATCACATCCTGGGCCTGCGCTTGAACAATGGCTTGGGTGATGGCTTGCGCGCGCGAGACCACCACGCTCACCGACGCGGGGTCACGCAAGCCTTGCCGCATGTCCTCCAAGATCGTCAAAGGATCTTCGCTGCGGGGGTTGTCAGAAGTCAACCACACCCCATCGGCATGGGCTTGCGCGGCCGCGGCCATGGCGGGACGCTTGCTGCGATCCCGATCGCCACCGCAGCCCAACACCACCCTCAATTGACCTTGGCGCGCCTGCGCCAGCGGACGCAGGGCTTGGAGCGCTTGCGCCACCGCGTCGGGTGTGTGGGCGTAATCCACCACCACGCGGGGTTGATGCACGCCCCCCACTCCTTGCATGCGCCCAGGCACCGGCGGGAGGGCGGCGCATGCCTTGACGGCATCGGCCAATTCAAAGCCCAGCGCGCACAATGTGGCCAATACCCCAAGCAAGTTGTCGATGTTGTAGCGTCCCACCACAGGCCAAGGGAAGGGCCAGCGCTGCTCGCCCGCACACACCTCAAAGCGTATGCCCTCTGGCGCCGCACTCAGTCCTTGCGCGCTGAGGTGTTGATCGCCCTTGCCGCGTTCGGGAGCCCCATAAGTCCAGAGCGAGAGTGCGGGGCGGTTGGCCAAGTGACGCCAGAGCGCTTGGCCCTGTGGGTCATCGAGGTTCACCACCGCCGCGCGCAAACCCGGCCAATCGAACAGGGCTTGTTTGGCGTCCCAATAGGCCGCCATGGTGCCGTGGTAATCCAGGTGATCTTGGGTGAAATTGGTCAAGACCGCCACCTCGATGTGCGTGCCGTCGAGGCGGTGCTCGGCCAGACCGATGGAAGACGCTTCCATCACACACACCTTCGCCGCTTCATCGACCCAGGCCCGCAAAGCCGCTTGTAAGCGCACGGGGTCGGGGGTGGTCATGCCGGTGCTGTCGAGCGCGTGGGGGGCTCCCATGCCCAGGGTGCCGACCAGACGGGTCGATTGCCCCAGCGCCTCTAGCGCATGGGCGCACCACCAGGCCGAAGAGGTCTTGCCATTCGTGCCGGTATAGGCCACGACGCGCAACGCCTGACTCGGCTCTTGGTAAAACGCGGCGGCGATGGGGCCACTGGCCGCTTTGAGTCCAGGCACCGCCAGAACACGCTCGTCATCGGCTTGAACCCATGGCCAGTGCGCATCCAAACCGTCTTGCTCGACCAAGCAGGCCTGCGCGCCTTGCGCCAAGGCCTGTGCCACAAAGGCACGACCATCGTGCACGCCACCGGGCCAAGCGATGAAGCCATCCCCCGCCCCCACCCGGCGGCTGTCCGCCCACAGCGCCTGCACGCCACGGCGGTGGAGCCAGTGCTGGATGTCTTGGGTGCGCTCGAGGGTCTGCATCAGAACGACTCCGGCTCGGCTTGGGTCACGACCAAGGGCTTGACCGCCATATTGGGCTGCACACCCATCATGCGCAGGGTTTGCTGAACGGTTTGGCTAAAGACGGGTGCCGCCACTTCGCCACCGTAGTAACCCCCTGCGGTGGGTTCATCGACCATCACCGCCACCACGATGCGCGGTTTGTCGATCGGGGCAATGCCGACAAAGAAGCCTCTGTATTTACGACTGGCGTAGCCTTTGCCTTCGGTTTTGTGCGCAGTCCCCGTTTTGCCCCCCACCGAATAGCCCATGGTTTGGGCTTTGGGGGCCGTCCCGCCGGGGATCGTGACCAGGCCAAGCATGTGGCGCACGGCCTGCGCCGTTTGGGCTGACATGACGGGCACGCCTTGCGGCGGCTGTTGAACTTTAACCAAGCTCACGGGCAGGAGGGCGCCGTCGTTGGCGAACACACTGTAGGCTTGGGCGAGTTGGAACAAACTGGTGGAGAGCCCGTAGCCGTAGCTCATGGTGGCTTGCTCGATGGGCTTCCAGGTTTTGTAAGCGCGTACCTTGCCGGAGACGGCCCCCGGAAAAGGCACCTGCGGTTTTTGGCCAAACCCGAGCTGGGTGAACATCTCCCACATGTCACGGGGAGGCATTTGCATGGCTATCTTGACCGTGCCCACGTTGCTCGACTTTTGAATCACCTCGTTCACACTGAGGACCCCATGGGGGTGCGCATCGGTAATGGTGGCCGTGCCCATTTGCAGACGGCCTGGGGCGGTTTGAATGGGGGTCTCGGGTTTGACCAGCCCCTTCTCCAGAGCCAACCCCACCACGATGGGCTTCATGGTCGAGCCGGGTTCGAAGGTGTCGGTGAGCGCGCGGTTACGCAATTGCGCCCCGCTGAGCACTCCGCGCTTGTTCGGCGAATAGCTGGGGTAATTGGCCAAGGCCAATAACTCGCCGGTCTGCACGTCCAACACCACCACGCTGCCCGCTTGGGCCCGGTGGTTTTGAACCGCTTCCTTGATTTTTTCGTAGGCGAAGTACTGGACCTTGCTGTCAATGCTCAATTGCAAGTCGCGTCCGTCCACCGGCGGCACGGTCTCGCCCATTTCTTCCACCACGCGGCCAAGTGCGTCTTTGATCACACGACGCGAGCCGGGCCGACCGCCGAGGTAATCGTTGAAGGTGAGCTCTACCCCTTCCTGCCCCAGGTTCTCGACATTGGTAAAGCCCACGACATGCGCGACGGGCTCTCCTTCGGGGTAGATGCGCTTGTATTCTTTACGGTCGTAAACGCCTTTGATCTTGAGGGCTGCAATTTGTTGGGCCACGGAATCGTCGACCTGACGCTTGAGCCAAACGAAGTTCTTGTCTTCGTCTTGCAGCTTGCGGTCAAGCTCTTGCGCACTCATGCCCAAAAGACGGGCGAGGGCTTGGCGCTTCGCGGGATCGCGATCGACTTCATCCGGATCGGCCCAGATGCTGGGCACCGGAACGCTCGAAGCCAGGATGTGGCCATTGCGGTCGAGGACGCGCCCGCGGTTGGCCGGCAGCTCCAAGGTCCGGGCAAAGCGCACCGTGCCTTGGCGTTTGAAGAAGGCGCTGTCGATGACTTGCACCCAGGCAGCACGCGCCACCAACGCTAGGAAACCCAAGGCGATGCACGCAACAATGAATTGGCTGCGCCAGATGGGCGTCTTGCTCGCCAGAAGCGGGCTGGAGGTGTATTGCACGCTGCGACTGCTCATGGCCGCGCTCCAGGGGCGGTATCGGTCGCATAGTGCGTGATGGCCGGGGTGATGGTGCGCATGCGCAGTTGCTCTTGCGCGATTTTTTCCACGCGCAAGGGCGTGGCCTGGGCGCGCCGCTCGACATCGAGCTTGTCGTTTTCAATTTCCAACCGCCGTGCCTCACGCTGGGCGCGGTCAAGCTCGGTGGTCAAGGCGCGCGACTCGTATTGCGTGCGCACCAATAAAAACGCGCTGGCCATGATGGCCAGAAAGAGCAGCGCGCTCAAGCGGCTCATGCCGCCTCCTGCCGTTGCGCCACCCGCAAGATGGCACTGCGCGCGCGAGGATTGCGCTCCACTTCTGCAGCGCTGGGCCGGATTCTGCCCAGGGCCTTGAGGGCCAAGGGGCGGGCGGCGGCAAAAGGCACGCGACGGTCATAGACCTCGCGCGAGTGGTGCGCGATAAATTGCTTGACCTTGCGATCCTCCAGCGAGTGAAAGCTGATCACGGCCAAACGCCCTCCCGGTTGCAGAACATCCAGACTGCCCTTTAACGCCTGTTCAAGCTCTTCAAGCTCGGCGTTGATGAAAATCCGAAAAGCCTGAAATGTGCGCGTTGCAGGGTTCTGGCCCGGCTCGCGGGTTTTGACCGTGTCAGCCACGAGCTGGGCCAACTCAGCGGTGCCTGCAGGCAGGCGCCCTTCCTGTCGGCGAGCAACAATCGCCTTTGCAATCGGTAGAGCAAACCGTTCTTCGCCATAGTCACGAATCACCTCCGTTATGTCTTGAACTGTGGCCTCTGTGAGCCACTGCGCCACGCTCTGGCCGCGCGTGGGATCCATGCGCATGTCGAGCGGGCCGTCGAATCGAAATGAAAAGCCACGCGCGGGATCGTCGATCTGGGGCGAACTCACCCCCAAATCCATCAACACCCCATGCACGCTCTGCGCTGGCAAATCGGCCAAGTGCGCAAAGCCTTGGTGGTGAATGGTCAAGCGGGCGTCCCCAAGCGCCTGCGCGGCGGCAATGGCTTCGGGGTCCTTGTCGAAGGCGATCAAGCGACCCCGCGGTGAGAGCCGCTGCAGAATGAGGCGCGAATGCCCGCCCCTTCCGAAGGTCGCGTCGACGTAGGTCCCATCTGGCTGAATGTCGAGTGCATCGACAGCTTCGCTGAGTAGGACGGTGGTGTGTTGCCATGCTTCCACCGTCACCCTTTAAAAAGAGAAATCCTTGAAGACATCGGGCATCTCGCCCTGCAAGGCCTGCGCTTCCTGGGTTTCGTAGTGCGATTTGTCCCACAACTCAAAGTGATGCCCCATGCCGAGCAAGATGGTGTCCTTCTGGATGTTGGCCGCCGCACGTAACTCGGGCGAGATGAGCACGCGCCCGGTGGCATCCATTTCCACATCCATGGCGTTGCCCAAAAAGACGCGCTTCCACCACTGGGCATTCATGGGCAAGGCGGCCACGCGCTCGCGAAATTTTTCCCACTCCGGGCGGGGAAAAACCATCAAACAGCCGTGGGGGTGACGCGTGATCGTGAGCAGGCCCGCCGCAGTGGCCTGCAGCACCTCACGATGCCGCGTGGGCACCGACAGGCGCCCTTTGGCATCCAAACTCAACGATGACGCACCTTGAAACACGAGAATTCCTTTTGCGCTCTGCAAAACGAAGGGGTCGCGAAAGTGACCAATGCCACTTTTCACCACAAAATTGCACTTCGTTGCACTGTAACAGGAATTTCACCGTCCGCAAGGGGTTTAGTGAGATTTTTTTCAATGAAATCAACAACTTATGCGCCGATTTGCATCACGAAACACAAATAAAAATTCATTCTAAATGAAGCACTTAGCGGATAAACGCAAAGTGATTTGTAAAGAAAAAGGCAGGTCCGGGGACCTGCCTTGATCGTGGGGAGAGCGAGGCTTTCAATCGCCAAACATTTTTTGTTTGAGCTCACGCCGCTCTTGCGCTTCGAGGGAGAGCGTTGCGGTGGGGCGGGCCAAGAGCCGCGCGACGCCGATGGGTTCGCCCGTTTCATCGCAATAGCCATAGTCGCCCGCGTCAATCCGGACAATGGATTGCTCGATCTTCTTGAGCAATTTGCGCTCACGATCGCGCGTGCGCAGCTCCAGGGCGTGCTCCTCTTCAATCGTGGCGCGATCTGCGGGATCGGGCACCACCACGGTGTCCTCGCGCAGGTGCTCGGTGGTCTCGCTGGCATTGCTGAGCACCTCTTGTTTGAGGAGCTCAAGCTTGCGGCGGAAAAACGCGAGTTGAACTTCGTTCATGTACTCGCCATCGGGCATGGCAATGACCTCCGCATCGCTGAGTTCTTCCGGCTTTTTGCTTTTCCAGCTGTTGGCCAGACGGGGGTCTTTTTTGGGGGCGATCGGCACGATCGCCGCTTGGGCAGTCACGGAGAGGGGCATGAAACTCGATTTCGCAGCGTTGGAGGCCACCACCGGAGCCGGTGGAGGCGGGACAAGCGCCGCCATCTTGGCGGCGCGGGAGTTCTTGCGCATGCCCGAGGTGGGGTCTAGCGCAGGGTTGGCGGCTTTGGCCGGCGAAGGCGCCACAGGCGCTGGGGCGGCCGACTTTTGGGGCAGCTTGCTCGCCGTTTTGGCCGGTGCCGGTGCCTTAGCGGCTTTGACTGGGGCCGCCTTTTTCGCGGGCGCGGGTTTGGCTGGCGTTGCCTTCTGGGCAGGGGCCTTTTTCGCCGGCGCCTTCTTGGCCGGGGCTGGTTTGACCGGCGTGGCCGCTTTCTTGGGCACGGACTTTGGCGCCGGTTTTTTGGCGGTCGGCTTGGCGGCGGAAGAGGTAGGGGGCTTTTTGGCCGCAGGCGCTTTCTTCGCGACTGTCTTGGCGGGCGCGGCCTTTTTGGCCGGGCTCGGTTTGGCCTTGACGGGAGCGGCCTTGGCCGCAGGCTTCTTTTGAGGCGTTTTGGATTTGGCTACAGCGGTTTTGGAGGCTGGTTTAGCCGCCGTCTTTTTCTTCGTAGCGGGACGAGCTTTGGTACTCACGGAAGTCTCCTCAGAGGCCAGGGACCGGACACAGTGTGCCACGGCATGGGGGTCGCTTGGTACCTCGTGCACCCTAGGGGGCGCGACGTCGTACAAATGCGACAGCGCGCGGGATTGTAGCCACAAACCCCTTCAGGAAAGCCTTGCCAGAAAACAAGTGCTTTGTAACTACACCAGGGCTTGTTCCAAACCCTGGCGGAAGATGTCCTGGGGCAGGTCGATGCCGATGAACACCATTTTGCTCACCCGCTTTTCGCCCTCGGCCCAAGCGGGGCCGAGATCGCTGCCCATGAGCTGGTGCACGCCTTGGAAAATCACCTTGCGCTCGGTGCCCTTCATGTGTAGCACGCCCTTGTAGCGCAGCATCTTGGGGCCATAAATATTGACCATGGCGCCCAAAAAATCCTCCAACTTGGCCGCATCAAAGGGGCGTTCGGCGCGATAGACAAAGCTTTTCACGTCGTCGTCATGGTGGTTATGGTGGCCATGGCCGTGGTCGTGCCCATGGTCGTGGGCGTGCGAGGGGTGGTCACAGTGCTCTCCCTCGTGGTGGTGGTGATGCGAGGGATGGTCGCAGTGCTCGTCGTGGTGATGGTGGTGATGATGATGGCCATCGTCGAGGAAGTCGGGGTCGATGTCGAGTTTGGCGTTGAGGTTAAAGCCCCGCAAGTCGAACACTTCGCTGATCGCCACCTCTCCAAAATGCACCACTTTTTGCGGAGCGCGCGGGTTCATGTGCTTGAGGCGGTGTTGCAGGGCGTCGAGCTCGGCGGGGCTCACCAAATCGGCCTTGCTGATGAAGATTTGGTCGGCAAACCCTACCTGACGGCGCGCCTCCTGGCGGTCATTGAGCTGGCCCGCGGCGTGCTTGGCGTCCACCAGGGTGACGATGGCATCGAGCAGAAAGCTCTCGGCAATTTCATCGTCCATGAAGAAAGTTTGGGCCACGGGGCCAGGGTCGGCCAAACCCGTGGTCTCAATCACCACGCGCTCGAAGTCCAACAAGCCTTTGCGCTTTTTCGCGGCGAGCAACTGCAAGGTCGTGCGCAAGTCTTCGCGGATGGTGCAGCACACGCAGCCATTGCTCATCTGGATGATTTGTTCCTCGGTGTCTTGCACCAAGATCTCGTTGTCGATGTTTTCTTCGCCAAACTCATTCTCGATCACGGCAATTTTTTGACCGTGGGCCTCGGTGAGGACGCGTTTGAGCAAGGTGGTTTTGCCAGAGCCGAGAAAACCGGTGAGGATGGTGGCAGGAATCAGCATGGGGAGGGTTCGCAGGAAGATCGTTAAGGGGAAATTGTCGCCGCTTCGGCGGCTTCGCGCAGTGGGGCCGTTTTCATCACCACCAAGCCCTTGAGGTATTCGCCCTCGGGGAAGGCCAAGGTCATGGGGTGATCGGGCGCGCCTTGGAGGCGCTCGAGGATGTAGCCGTCCACCCCGGCATCGGTTCCCGCTGAGGCCACGATTTTGTGAAACAGTTCGGTGCCAATGCCGCCCGAGCAAGAGTAGGTGAACAACACGCCCCCCGGGTTGAGCAATTTAAACGCCAAGCGGTTGATGTCTTTGTAGGCGCGCGCCGCGCGGTCGGCGTGGGCTGCCGATGGGGCGAACTTCGGGGGGTCGAGCACGATGGCGTCAAAGCGCTTGCCCGCGGTGATGAACTGGCGCAAGGACGCGTTGACATCGGCATCCATGAAGGTGCAGCGCGCAGGATCAAACCCATTCAGGGCCACGTTGCGCTGGGCCAGTGCAATGGCAGGGGCCGAGGAATCGATGGAGGTCACATGACGCGCCCCGCCGTGCAGCGCCGCCACCGTGAAGCCGCCGCTGTAGCAGTAGCAGTTGAGCACCTCGCCAAAGCCCATTTGTCGGGTGTATTGGGCAAAGCGGTGGCGATTGTCGCGTTGGTCAAGGTAAAAGCCCGTTTTGTGCCCCTCGGCCACATCGAGGTGCAATCGCCATTCGTGCTCTTGCAGAATGCGTGCGGTAGGCCCCTCACCGCGCAACCAACCGGCTTGAGGGGTCAGCCCCTCCAAACCGCGCACGCCGGAGTCCGATCGCTCGTAGAGCAAACTCGCCCCGGTGAGCTCGAGCAGGGCGTCGGCCAGCGTGGCTTTCCAGCGTTCGGTGCCGCTGGAGAGGAACTGCGCCACCAACACATCGTCGTAGCGGTCCACGATCAAGCCGGGCAGGCCGTCGGCCTCGCCATGCACCAGCCGCACGCCATTGCTCGCCACGCCCAAGCGCGCGCGCATGGCCAGGGCACGCGCCAAGCTGTCGTGGAAAAAAGCAGCATCGATGCGTTGCGTCTCCGTGAAGCTCCAGACCCGCGCGCGAATCTTGGAGCTCGGGCTGTAAGCGGCCCAACCTAAAAATTTCCCGCTGTGGGCCTCCACGCGCACGGTCTCACCGGGGTCGGCACGGCCGCGTGCGATGGCGCTGTCAAAAATCCAGGGGTGACGGCGCAGCGCGGAGCGCTCTTTGCCGTCTTTGAGTTGCACGGTTTTCATGGGGTCAGGACTTCTTTTTGGCCCGCGGATGGGCGCTGTCATAGGTTTTGGCCAGGTGAAGGTAATCGAGTCGGGTGTAGACCTGGGTGGTGCTGATATTGGCGTGGCCGAGCAACTCCTGCACGCCCCGCAAGTCGCCGCTGGATTGCAACACGTGGCTGGCAAAGGAGTGGCGCAACATATGGGGGTGCACCGGCGTGGCCAGGCCCGCGCGCAGGCTCTGTTGCCGCACCCGCAGCCATATGCTTTGGGCGCTCAGGCGTCGCCCTGGGGCGGCGATGAACAAGGCGTGGGGATCGGGGGCGTTGGGCTTAACCCATAGGAGGCGCTGCTCTCGCCAGGCTTGCAAGGCCTTGAGCGCGTGCGTGCCAATCGGCACGCTGCGGCGCTTGCTGCCCTTGCCCAAGACGTGGGCGAGCGCGCCGTCCCAATCGATCCACCCC
>VEQC01000293.1 GCA_018883455.1 Limnohabitans sp.
AAAGGGCCCGAAAAAAGATGCGCCAACGCCGCTCAGCGCGTCGTTCGGCCAAGGTGGCGAACGCCAATTGCGCCAGGGTTTCGCGCTCCCAAGCCTGACGATCAGGGCGTGCGGCCGGCTCGGGGGGAGTCTCGGGACGGGACTCAGGGGTGGGGTCTGACGGTTCTTGCATAAGGCACTCTCGGATGGGCTGGTTACTTGCGGGTTAAAACGGAAATTCAAAGGGCTGGAGGTTCCACTCGGTTTGCCAGTGCACCACGCCGTCATTTTCCTGCAGGGTGATTTTGACCAAGCCGCCCCGACACGGCCCACCCGCGCAGGCGCCCGTGTCGGGCGCGTACACCGCCCCGTGGGTGGCGCAGAGTAGCCAGCGACCCGTGTCATCGAAAAACCGATCGGGTTGGTAGTCCATTTCCATTGCCACATGGGTGCAACGGTTGAGGTAAGCGTGGACCTGGCCTTCAAATCGGATGGCAAATGCCCGACAGGTTTGCCCCGCGTAGACCACATCAAAAGGCACGGCGCGCCCGCCCTCGACGAGATCAGCACTGTTGCACAAAGGGATAGCGCGGGGCGTGGCGGTATCAGGCATGGCGCACCAGCCATTGGTGTAATTCGGCCACCGAATGGGCCACGAATTGGGGCTGAAATTCGGCAAACGTGCCGTGCTCGTGCGCGCCGTAGCTCACCCCCACAGCGTGGCAACCGGCATTGACCGCCATTTGCAGATCGTGCGTGGTGTCGCCAATCATGAGGGTGCGCTCGGGCTCGACGCCAAACTCCCGCATCAACTCGTGGAGCATGCGGGGATTGGGCTTGCCGGCCGTTTCATCGGCGGTGCGGGAGGCGTCAAACACGCCCTGGAGATCCATGTGCTGCAAGGCCTCGTTCAGACCCACACGGCTTTTACCCGTGGCCACGGCCAACCAATGGTGATGCCCGCGCAAGGCATGGAGCATGGGAATGACGCCCTCAAAAAGCGTGAGGTCGTGCTGGTGTGCCAAATAGTGATGGCGGTAGCGCTCGCCCAATTGGGGATAGCGCTCGGGCGGCACATTCGGTGCCGCGTGCGCCAGCGCCGACATGAGCGACATACCAATGACGTAGGCGGCCGCGTCGTGGCTGGGCACAGCGCCTCCCACATCGGCCACGGCCAACTGGATGCAGCGCACGATCACCCCCGTGGAGTCATACAGCGTGCCGTCCCAGTCAAAGGCAATGAGGTCGTATTGGCGAGGGCGGCGGGTCATGGCTTGGGGCCTGGGGGTTGAATGTGATCGATGAAATTTTGCAGATTGTCGGGCAAGGCAGCTTGCACGCTGATCGGGCGACCACTCACAGGGTGCAGGAATTGCAGTCGCCACGCATGGAGAAACATGCGCTTCAACCCGACTTTTTGCAACTGGCGATTGGCCTCGAAATCCCCATATTTGTCATCGCCGGCGATGGGGTGTCCTTGGCTGGCCAAGTGCACCCGAATCTGGTGCGTACGACCTGTTTTGATGGTCACTTCCAGCAACGTGTACGGGCCCACGATGCGGGCAACCCGCACCAAGGTGATGGCGCGCTGCCCCTCTGGATCGTCTTTGCCCACCACCCTGACCCGTCTTTCGCCCTCGGCCTCGCCATTGGCCACGGTGTATTTGTGCAGGGGCAGGTCGATGACCTTTTTATTTGACGGCCACAGGCCCAATACCAAGGCGAGGTAGGTTTTTCCGGTTTCCCGGTCTCGGAATTGGTCCTGCACCCGTTTGAGTGCGGTGCGCTTTTTGGCCACCAACAACACGCCGGAGGTTTCCCGGTCGAGGCGATGCACCAACTCCAGATTGGGGCACGACGGACGACTCTGCCGCAATTGCTCAATCACCCCAAAACTCACCCCACTGCCGCCGTGCACCGCCACGCCGGCGGGTTTGTCCAAGGCGATGAGGTTGTCGTCCTCCCACAGCACATGGAAATCGCGTGCCGGTGCAGGGGGGGCTTCACGCACAGCTGCAGTGCGCACCGGAGGCAGGCGCACCACATCGCCTTCCTGCACCCGGTAATCGGCACTGGTGCGACCTTTGTTCACCCGCACTTCGCCGGAGCGGATGATGCGGTAGACATGCGTTTTGGGGACCCCTTTGAGGTGCCGTAGTAAAAAGTTGTCCAGCCGCTGACCGATCGAATCGGCATCGACCACCAAAGTTTTGGCAGTGGGACTTGGCAAGGGGCTTGGAGCGCTTATAATGGTGTTCACCCGCGTTATGGTCTAAGTGCTTGATTTATCTCAGATTAGAGCACGAACCGCCAACGGGGTGAAAGTCGGTGCCCCTTTTGGGGGGTTGCGCGCAGACC
>VEQC01000084.1 GCA_018883455.1 Limnohabitans sp.
GTATCAGTGCTTGCACCTCGGGTGCGCGGGTCAATGAGGCGTAGTTGCTAAATGGAACGTCTGAATCTTGAGCGAATTTCTCGACGTTTTCTTGGTCAATCATGATGATGGCCGTGAGGTAGGCCCGACGGTCACCGATCACCACGGCATCGGTGACAAAGGGCGAGAATTTCAGCTCGTTCTCCCATTCGCTCGGGGTGATGTTTTTGCCCCCTGCCGTAATGATGATGTCTTTCATCCGGTCCGTGATCCGGAAAAACCCTTCGTCATCCATGGAGCCCACGTCGCCCGTGTGAAGCCAGCCCTCCGCATCAATCGTTTCGGCGGTTTTTTCGGGTTGGTTCAAATAACCCATGAAGACATTAGGGCCACGAATGAGCAACTCTTGGGTCTGGGGATCCACCTTCACTTCGTTGAACGGACACGCCCGCCCAATGGAGCCCGGTTTGATGCGGTCTACCGGCACCACGGTGGAGCCCCCGCACGACTCGGTCTGACCCCAGGCCTCGATCATGGGCACCCCCAAGGCAAGATACCAACGCACCAGATCCGGCGAGATCGGGGCCGCGCCTGTCACCAGAATGCGTGCCCGGTGAATGCCAATCAGGCGGCGCACGTTGTCTAGCGCCGTCCAGCGGGCAATGTAGAACAAGCCCTTGAGCCAAACCGGCACGGTTTCGCGTCGAAGCACGCGGTCACTCACCGCATAGCCCACGCCCAAGGCCCAGCGGTAAACCGCCTGCTGCACCAGGCCCGATTCCGAGACGGCAATCGTGATGGCGGAGAAGAACTTTTCCCACACCCGGGGTACGCCCGTGAAGGTGGT
Source organism: Limnohabitans sp. (assembly GCA_018883455.1). Classification (GTDB taxonomy): domain Bacteria; phylum Pseudomonadota; class Gammaproteobacteria; order Burkholderiales; family Burkholderiaceae_C; genus Limnohabitans. Next base: position 827 of record VEQC01000084.1, read on the forward strand.
TGGGGCTATCTCGCGCACGTTTTCGGGCACGGTATCTGGGTTCTCGACGAAATTCACCACCGTTCCGGTGTAAATCGCAAAATACTCTCCGCCCAAACGTTCGGCCACGTGGCATAGCGGCAAAAAGAGCATGCGCTCATCGGTCTCGTTTTGGTAGAGCACCTGGTTATAGCCCCGCACCTGGTAGACCAAGGCGCCGTGGCTGTGCATGGCGCCCTTGGGCTTGCCCGTGGTGCCTGAGGTGTAAATCAGAATGGCCAAGTCGCTGGGTTTGCGACTCGCGCAACGCGCCTCAAATTCCCCCGGGTGCGCCGCGTCATAAGCCGCGCCGGCCGCGCGCAACGCGTCGAGGCTGATCACCATCGGGTCATGAAAGCGCGTAAGCCCCTCCATGTCCATCACCACAATCAGCTTGAGTCGGGGCAGCTGGGTGCGGGCTTCAAGAGCCTTGTCGAGCTGCTCCTCGTCCTCCACAAAAATCACGGAGGTGCCAGAGTCTTCGCACAGGAACTGAACTTGCGAGGTGGAGTCCGTCGGGTAAATGCCGTTGGAGATGCCGCCTGCGCTCAGCACGGCCAGATCGGCCAGCACCCATTCCAGTCGCGTATTGGCCAAGATCGAGGCAGTGTCCGCCACGCCAAAGCCATGCGCGGCCAAACCCATGGCCAATTCCCGCACGGCCACACCCGATTCCCGCCAGGTCCAGCCACGCCAGATGCCAAACTTCTTCTCGCGCATCATCAGGGCGCCATCGCGGCGGGCCACGCCGTTCCAGAACACCTCCACCATGGTCTCGCCCGGCATCACCACTTCGGTGGTGCCATGGGCGCGTGAGTGATCCCAGAGGACAGTCATGCTCTTTATCTCCAGGTCTTTTTCTTTTTCCAGCGTCGCTCAGCGCGCACGCCCGCGTCCTTCATCCCGAGATAGAACTCCTTGATGTCGTCCTTCTCGCGCAAGTTGGCGCAGGTGTCTTCCATCACGATGCGGCCCGACTCCAGCACAAACCCATAATCCGCCGCATTCAAGGCCATATTGGCGTTTTGCTCCACCAGCAAAATCGTGGTGCCGCGCTCACGGTTGATGCGCACCACGATCTCGAAAATCTCTTTCGTGAGCTTTGGGCTCAAGCCCAAACTCGGCTCATCGAGCAATATCAACTCGGGCTGTCCCATGATGGCGCGGGAGATGGCCAGCATCTGCTGCTGCCCCCCCGAGAGCAAGCCCGCGTCTTGCGTCGCGCGTTCGCGCAAAATAGGGAAATAGCCATAGACGGTCTCGAGATCGCGCGCCACCCCATCGCGGTCTTCCCGCGTGTAGGCGCCCATCATCAAGTTATCTTTCACCGAGAGCAGGGGAAACACTTCCCGCCCTTCGGGCACATGCACAAGACGGCGGTGAACAATGGCCGAAGGGTCCATGGCCGTGATGTTTTCACCCTTAAAGTGAATACTGCCTTTGCGTGGGTCAATGATGCCCGAGATCGTCTTGAGCACGGTGGTCTTGCCCGCCCCGTTGGAGCCCAGCACCGTGGCAATTTGGCCTTTTTGCACGCTCAGGCTCACGCCCCGAATGGCGCGAATGGGGCCATACGCGCTCTCGACATTGTTGAGTTGCAGCAAGCTGTCGTCGGCCATCTCCGTGCCCCTCATGCCTCGCGTCGCAATTGCGACGCCTCATCGGATCCACCCAAATACGCCTCCACCACCGCCGGGTTGGCCTGAACTTCGGCAGGACTGCCCAAGCCAAGCACTTCACCCTGATTCATGGCCAGCACCCGATTGGACACCTTCGAGACGAGGCTCATGTCGTGCTCCACCATCAGCACCGTGATGCCCAAATCCTGCTGGATGTCTTGAATCCAAAACGCCATATCGCTCGTTTCCTCCACGTTCAGTCCGGAGGAGGGCTCATCGAGCAAGAGCAATTTCGGCTCCGTACACAACGCGCGGGCTAGCTCCACCACTTTGCGTACCCCATACGGCAAACCGCCGACCAAGGTGTCACGGTAGTGCTGGAGGTCGAGGAAATCAATCACCTCTTCCACTTTTTCGCGGGTGGCGCGCTCAGCCGCCCGCACGGAGGGGGTAAACAGCATCTGTGACCAAATCCCCAAGCGGTTGTGCACATGCCGGCCAATGAGCAGGTTTTGCAAAACGCTCGCGTGCTCAAATAACTCAATGTTTTGAAAGGTGCGGGCAATGCCCAGCCGTGCCACTTGGTGGGCCGGCACTTCGCTCAGCTTTTGACCCTCAAACACAATATGCCCACTCGTGGGGGTGTAGATGCGGCTGATGAGGTTAAACACCGTGGTTTTACCCGCGCCATTGGGCCCAATGAGCGTGAAGACCTCGCCACGGCGAATGTCAAAGCTCACCTGGTTGACGGCCAACACGCCGCCAAAACGCACGCTCAGGTTGTGGGCACTCAGCAGGGTCTCGCTCATTTCAGTCGATCCGATTTCTGGAAGCTCTTTTGGCGCTTGAACATCCCCTTGCGGTAGAAGGGGAAGAGCTGGAACCAGGTGCGCAGTTTGAGCCAGCGGCCATACAGCCCCAGGGGCTCAAACATCACAAAGGCGATGAGCACCAAGCCATACACCACCGCCTGCAAGCCAGGGGCTTGGCCGATGACGGCCGGCAGAAAATCTTTGCCCAAGGTGATGAGCTGCGGCATGGTGATGAGAAAGATCGCGCCCAAGAAGGCCCCATGAACCGAGCCCAAGCCGCCAATCACCACCATCAGCAGCAAATCAATGGACTGCAAAATGCCAAACTGTTCCGGGCTGATGAACTGAATTTTGTGCGCATACAAAGCGCCGCCCAAGCCGGCCAAGGCCGACGAAATCATGAACGAGAGCGTCTTGAACCAGGCCAAATGGATGCCCATACTTTGCGCGGAAATCTCGGAATCGCGGATGGCCACGAAGGCGCGCCCCGTCGGGCTGCGCAAGAGGTTGAGCACCACCAAGGTCGAGAGCACCGCGAGCAACAGGCAGACGGCGTAGAACTTCACCGGCTCATCGGCCTGCCAACCGAACACTTGCAAGGAAGGCACATGTTTGCCGGCATTGCCACCGGTCACGCTTTCCCAGCGTGCCATCACCTCTTCCACGATGAACCCAAACGACAACGTGGCAATGCCCAGATAAATGCCCTTGACGCGCAAAGCGGGCAGCCCCACCACAGCCCCCACGATGGCCGATAGCCCCATGGAGAGCACGACCGTCCACAAAAACGAATGTCCCCCATGCGCCAGTACCGCCGCCGTGTAGGCGCCCACCCCCATGAAGGCCGCATGGCCAATCGAGAACAAGCCCGTGAAGCCCGCCAAGAGCATCAGCCCCAGGCCCACCACACCATAAATCAGCACAAAGGTGAGCTGGTCAAGCCAATACTCATCCAACAGCCAAGGCGCCCCCACCAAGACCAGCAAGAGCAAGCTGTACCAAAACACATGGCCGCCATGCTTGGCGAGGCGAATGTCCTGGTCGTAGTCTGTTTTAAAAATGTAGCGCATGGGAGCTCAGACTTTCTTGCGCAGGTTCTCGCCAAAGAGACCATTGGGTTTGATCACCAGCATCAGCAACACCACCACATAGGCGGCAATGTCCTTGAAACCCTCGGGCAAATAAAAGCCCGCAAACGCCTCCACCGCGCCAATGATCAAGCCACCCACGATGGCCCCGGGCAAACTGCCAAATCCACCCACCACAGCGGCCGGGAAGGCTTTGAGACCAATAAAGCCCATGTTGGCGTGCACAAAGGTAATGGGCGCGAGCAACAAGCCAGCTAAGGTGGCCACCACAGCCGCCAGCGCCCAGACCAAGCTGTTGAGCCGTTTGACCGGAATGCCCATGTAATAAGCCGCCAATTGGTTTTGCGAGGCCGCCTGCATGGCAACGCCCACCCGGGTGTGTTTGAAGAGCAAATAAAGCAAGGCGCAGAGCAGGGCGGTTGCGGCAATCACCACCGCTTGGCTGGCGCTCAGCACCAAAGCCCCCCATTGCAAATTGACGTCCTTGTAGGGCACCGCCATGGTGTGGGTGTCTGTGCCCACATCGGGAATCATGGTGATCGCCCCGCGCGCCACATACCCAATGCCGATGGTCAGCATGACAATGGCAAAAGCCGGTTGCCCCAGCACGGGTGAGATCACCGCACGTTCGATAAGCCATCCCACCAAGGCCATGGCCGCCATGGCGGCGATAACGCCCATGGCAAACGGCCAGCCCAAGTACGTCACGCAACCCAGGCCGCAAAAAGCGCCCAGCATCATGAGTTCGCCCTGAGCAAAACTCACGGTCTCTGTTGCTTTGTAAATGAGGACAAAGCCGAGCGCGATGAGGCCATAAATACATCCCTGGGCCACACCGCTCAAAAGGACTTGCAGTTCTTGCATTCTTGTTTTGAGCCGACGGACGCCGATGGGCGTCCTCACATCCGGGCAGAGGGTAGCGCCTTTCCTCCAAAAGCCCCTTGGGGTTTGCACTAGTCGGCCCAAACAGCCTTACCAACCCTGGCATTCTGCGAGGGCTGGGCCACAAAGCGGCAGAAAAAAACCCCGCGCAAGGCGGGGTTGTTGAGGGGGGGGAATTCGCGTATTAACGCTTGTCGATCGGGCTCACATCGCGCTTGGGCGCGCCGGTGAAGAGCTGGCGCGGACGGCCAATCTTGTACTCGGGGTCGCCAATCATTTCGTTGAGCTGGGCAATCCAGCCCACCGTGCGCGCCAGGGCAAAAATGCCGGTGAACAAATTCACGGGAATGCCAATCGCTCGCTGCACGATGCCAGAGTAGAAGTCCACGTTCGGGTAGAGCTTGCGCTGCACGAAGTAGTCGTCCTCGAGCGCGATCTTCTCAAGGGCTTTGGCCAACTTGAAGAGAGGGTCGTTCTCCAACCCCAACTCGCCCAACACTTCGTTGCAGGTTTCTTGCATCAGCTTGGCGCGGGGGTCGTAGTTTTTGTAAACCCGGTGGCCAAAACCCATGAGCTTGACGTTGGAGTTTTTGTCCTTGACCTGGTTCATGAACTCGCCCACTTTGGCCACACCGCCCATGGCTTGGATTTCTTCCAACATGGTCAAACAGGCTTCGTTGGCGCCGCCGTGGGCAGGGCCCCACAAGCAGGCCACGCCGGCGGCAATCGCCGCAAAGGGGTTGGTGCCCGAGGAGCCACACAGACGCACCGTGGAGGTGGAGGCATTTTGCTCGTGGTCGGCGTGCAGGATGAAGATGCGGTCCATCGCGCGCTCGAGCACGGGGCTCACCTTGTATTCTTCGCAGGGCGTGCCAAACATCATGCGCAGGAAATTGCCCGCATAGCTCAACTCATTGCGGGGGTACATGTAGGGCTGGCCGACACCGTACTTATAGGCCATCGCCACGAGCGTGGGCATTTTGGCGATCAAGCGAATCGCTGCAATCTCACGGTGCTCGGGGTTGTTGATGTCGGTGCTGTCGTGGTAGAAGGCCGAGAGGGCGCCCACCAAGCCCGTGAGCACGGCCATCGGGTGCGCGTCGCGGCGGAAGCCACGCAGGAAGAATTGCATCTGCTCGTTGACCATGGTGTGCATGGTCACGGTTTTGACGAAGGACTCCTTCTCTTGCGCGTTGGGCAACTCGCCTTTGAGCAACAAGTAGCAAGTCTCCAAATAGTCGCACTTCGTGGCCAATTGCTCGATGGGGTAGCCACGGTAGAGCAATTCGCCCTTGTCACCGTCAATGTAGGTGATGCCCGACTGGCAGGACGCGGTGGACAAAAAGCCCGGATCGTAGGTGAACATGCCGGTTTGGCCATAGAGCTTACGAATGTCAATGACATCCGGACCAATATTGCCGCTGTAGACGGGCATGTCGATGCTGGGAGCGCCGTTGCTGAACGATAGCGTGGCTTTGTTGTCGGAGAGTTTCATGGTGGGTCCTTCGAGGGGTCTTGTCGTTAGCCGGGCGGCGTCATGACTGTCTTAATAGCGCTAGCACAAGCCGTGCCTCATCCTGATGATCCGTCACGGGCACGTCTCGCCGCTCCAAGAGAAGGTCGAGTAAATCGTTGTCCGCGAGGTCCATCAACGCATAGATTCCGCGCGCATGGGCCACCGTGAGGTGCTCGCCATGCCGTTGGAAAAAACGCTGGATGAACAAATCGTTCTCCAGCAGGCCACGGCGACTGCGCCAGCGGATGCGGCTGTGCTGGCGTTCGTCGAGCGCGCGGGCACCGTCTAGCCCTTCGAGGGAGGGGTCTCCCACCGAAGTGTCTCGAAACGGTGCGTCCGCGTGCATGGCTGTCCCAGTCCTGGTGCGTCAGACGGCGCGACGCACCATCAGTTCCTTGATCTTGCCAATCGCCTTCGTCGGGTTGAGGCCTTTGGGGCAGACATCGACGCAGTTCATGATGGTGTGGCAACGGAACAGACGGTAGGGGTCTTCCAGGTTATCCAAGCGCTCGCTGGTGGCTTGGTCGCGGCTATCCGCGATGAAGCGGTAGGCCTGCAAGAGACCGGCCGGTCCGACAAACTTGTCAGGGTTCCACCAGAACGAGGGGCAGCTGGTCGAGCAGCTGGCGCACAAAATGCACTCGTAGAGCCCGTTGAGTTCGTCGCGCTCTTCGGTCGACTGCAGGCGCTCACGCTCGGGCGCCGGGGTCTCATTGATCAAGTAGGGCTTGATCGAGTGGTACTGCTTGAAGAACTGCGTCATGTCCACGATCAGGTCGCGAATCACGGGCAGTCCCGGCAGTGGCTTCAACACAATCGTGTCGGGCAAGGTGCGCAGATTGGTCAGGCAAGCCAGGCCGTTTTTGCCGCAGATGTTCATGGCATCCGAGCCACACACGCCTTCGCGGCAAGAGCGGCGGAACGACAAGGTGGGGTCCACGGCCTTGAGCTTGACCAGTGCGTCAAGCAGCATGCGTTCGCTGCCATCGAGTTCGACCTCGATGGTTTGCATGTAGGGCTTGGCATCTTTGTCAGGATCGTAGCGGTAGATGTGGAAAGTACGCTTGGTCATGTTGGATTTCCTTTGTCTCGCAATTCCGCTTTAGAAGGTGCGTGGCTTGGGTGGCACGGTGTCCACGGTCAGGGGCTTCATGCGCACGGGCTTGTAGTCCAGGCGGTTGCCATCCTTGAACCACAGGGTGTGCTTCATCCACTCGTGGTCGTTACGGCCGAGCGGGCAAGTGGGGTGGTTCACGTCGTGTTCGTAGTCGCGCACCAAGTGAGCGCCGCGGCACTCTTTGCGCGCGGCTGCGCTCTCCATGGTGGCCTGCGCCGATTCCATGAGGTTTTCCACCTCCAACGCTTCAATGCGCGCGGTGTTGAACACCTTGGAGTGATCCTTCAGGCCGATGCGGTCCACGCGCTCGCGCAACGCGGCAATCTTACGCACGCCTTCGTCCATCGAGTCTTGGCTGCGGAAGACGCCCGCATGCGTTTGCATGATGGCGCGCATGTCGTTGGCCACGTCCTGCGCGTATTCGCCGGTGGAGTTGCTGTCCAAGCGGGCCAGGCGGGCGAGGGAGAGGTCCGGTGCGTCAGCGGGCAACTCGGGCTGGGTCGCACCGGGTTTGAAATTGGCCACGATGTGGTCGCCGGCAGCCTTGCCAAACACCAGCAAGTCGAGCAATGAGTTGGTGCCCAGGCGGTTCGCGCCGTGCACCGACACGCAGGAGCATTCGCCCACGGCGTAGAGGCCGCGAATCGGACGGTCCACGCCGCCAACGGTTTCCACCACTTGGCCATGAATGTTGGTGGGAATGCCACCCATTTGGTAGTGAATGGTGGGCACCACCGGAATGGGTTGGTGCGTGATGTCGACGTTGGCGAAGTTGATGCCAATCTCGAACACCGAAGGCAAACGCTTGTGGATGGTCTCAGCCCCCAAGTGGTCCAGCTTCATGTGGATGTAGTCCTTGTTGGGACCGCAGCCGCGACCTTCCAAAATTTCCTGCCCCATGCAACGCGACACAAAATCGCGCGGCGCCAAGTCTTTGAGGGTAGGCGCGTAGCGCTCCATGAAGCGCTCGCCGTTGCTGTTGAGCAAAATCGCGCCCTCACCCCGGCAACCTTCGGTCAGCAACACGCCGGCACCGGCCACTCCGGTGGGGTGAAACTGCCAGAACTCCATGTCCTGCAGCGCGATGCCCGCGCGAGCGGCCATGCCCAGTCCGTCGCCGGTGTTGATAAAGGCATTGGTCGACGATTGGTAAATACGACCCGCGCCACCCGTGGCAAACAGCACGGTTTGCGCTTGGAGGGTGTAGACGTCGCCCGTCTCCATCTCCAGGGCGGTTACACCCAGCACATCGCCATCGGCATTGCGGATGAGGTCCAGTGCCATCCACTCCACAAAGAAGGTGGTGTGCGCGGCCACGTTGGCCTGGTAGAGCGTGTGCAACATGGCGTGACCGGTACGGTCCGCGGCGGCGCAAGCGCGCTGCACGGGCTTTTCGCCAAAGTTGGCCGTGTGACCCCCGAAAGGACGCTGGTAAATGGTGCCATCGGGGTTGCGGTCAAACGGCATGCCCATGTGTTCAAGGTCATACACGACCTTCGGGGCTTCGCGACACATGAACTCGATCGCGTCTTGGTCGCCCAGCCAGTCGGAGCCTTTGACGGTGTCATAAAAATGGTATTCCCAGCTGTCCTCGGACATATTGCCCAAAGCCGCCGAGACACCACCTTGCGCCGCCACGGTGTGCGAGCGGGTGGGGAACACCTTGGAGAGCACGGCCACATTCAGGCCGGCGCGGGCCAGTTGCAGCGAGGCACGCATGCCCGAACCACCGGCGCCGACGATCACGACGTCGAACTTGCGGGTGGCGATTTGGTCTTTGGTATAGCTCATGGTCTTGTTGCTTGTGTCAGGAGGTCATCGCGCGGGGTGCTGCGCTCACAGGCGCCACAGCGCTTGAACAGCCCAGCCGGCGCAGCCAGCGAGCCAGACGATGGTGAAGACGTGCAGCACCAGGCGCACGCCCACGGGCTTGATGTAGTCCATCCAGATGTCGCGCACGCCGACCCAGACGTGCCACAGCAGGGCCAGGATCACACCGAAGGTGAGGAATTTCATCCACTGGGTCGCGAAGATGCCAGCCCACTGTTCGTAGCCGATTGGGCCCGTGCTCAGCAGCACCTGCACCAGCAAAACCACCGTGAACAGAGCCATCAGGCCGGCGGTGATGCGCTGGACCAGCCAGTCGCGAAAGCCATAACCAGCACCGACGACGGTGCGCTTGGAGCCGTAGTTGACGGACATGGGGTTTGCTCCTTGGGGAAATCAGTACAGGCCAAACAGCTTGGCGCCCAGCACCACGGTCAGGCCCAGGCTCAGCGCCAGCGTGACGACGGCCGAGGACTTGCAGAACTCTTTGCTCACGGCATGGAAGGTGTCCATGTAGA
>VEQC01000085.1 GCA_018883455.1 Limnohabitans sp.
CCGCGAAATCACGGATGAGGCGGGGCACCGCCATGGGAATGACCTCCACGGGCAGCGGAAACGCGCCCAAGGTTTGCACCCATTTGCTTTCGTCGACGATGCACACAAAGCGTTTGGCCAAGGCCGCGACAATTTTCTCGCGGGTGAGCGCCGCACCCCCGCCTTTGACCATGTGGCCCTGGGGATCGATTTCGTCCGCACCATCGATGTAGACCGGAAGGGACTCGACCTCACCAATGTCCACCACCGGAATGCCCAAGTCCTGCATGCGCTGGGTCGATGCCAAAGAGCTGGAGACAGCCCCGCGAATTTCGTGCTTGCGGCTGGCGAGCGCGTCGATGAACTTATTCACCGTCGAGCCGGTGCCCACCCCCACCCAATCGCCTGGTTGGACATAGTCGAGGGCGGCGAGGCCAACCAGCGTCTTGAGTTCATCTTGTGATCGTGCGGGGGCATTCATAGGGGAGAATAGGCGTTTCGTTGTTGTTCCACCCGAGATTATCCATGTCCTGGATCCCCTACTCCCTGGCCCGAGCCGTTCTTTTTCAAATGGATGCGGAAGAGGCCCATGAGCACACCTTGGCCGCGCTGGCGCGCACCCAAAACACGCCACTGGCCGCGGCCTACGCCAACCGCCGCGTGGACGATCCCGTGGATTTCGCCGGCCTGCGCCTGCCCAACCGGGTGGGGCTTGCCGCCGGTCTGGACAAGAATGCCCGCTGTATCGATGCTTTTGCCGCCATGGGCTTTGGCTTTGTGGAAGTGGGCACCGTCACGCCTCGCGCGCAACCGGGCAACCCCAAGCCGCGCATGTTTCGCTTGCCCGAGGCGCAAGCCCTGATCAACCGACTGGGCTTCAACAACGAGGGTTTGGAAACCTTTCTGGCCAATGTCCAGCGGGCGCGCTGTCGACAGCCCGGAGGCACCCCCTTGGTGCTTGGGCTCAACATTGGCAAGAACGCCGACACCCCGATTGAACACGCGGTGGAAGACTATGGACGCTGTCTTGACGCAGTCTTCCCCCATGCCGATTACGTCACCGTCAATATCTCGAGCCCCAACACGAAAAACCTGCGCAGTCTGCAAAGCGACGAGGCACTGCGCGATTTGATGAGCGAGCTCGACGCCCGGCGTGCCACCCTGCAAGCCCGCCATGGCCGCAGCGTGCCCCTGTTCATCAAAATCGCCCCTGACCTCGAACCCGATCAAGTGGCCCTCATCGCCACCACCCTACAGCACCAGCAGGCCTCGGCCCCGGGCATTTGGGGTTTGGTGGCCACCAACACCACTTTGGCACGTGAAGCGGTGGCGGGATTGCCGCATGCGCAAGAAACCGGCGGACTCTCCGGCAAGCCGGTGCGCGATCGCAGCAATGCGGTCTTGCGTCAGCTGCGCACCCTCTTGGGGCCAGATGTGCCCATCATTGGCGTGGGTGGCATTCTCAGTGGCGAGGATGCCCGCGCCAAGATCGCCGCTGGCGCAGACGTGGTGCAGATTTACACGGGTTTGATTTATCGAGGACCGGCGCTGGTCGATGAAGTGGCGCGCGCGCTACGCCGCTGAGGCGTACGCCCTAGGCGGGGATCAAATCGAGCGCATCCACGACCGCCTCGCCAATGGCCAAGGCGCTGGTGAGTCCGGGTGACTCAATGCCAAAGAGGTTGACCAAGCCCGCCACACCGTGATCGGCCGGGCCTTGGAGCAGGAAATCGCGCGCCGCTTGGCCAGGGGCCTGAATCTTGGGGCGAATGCCCGCATAGCCGGGCAACAAAGCGCCCTCGGCGAGCCCCGGCCAGTACTTGCGCACTTCGGCATAGAACGCCAGAGCGCGTTGGGGGTTCACTTGCAGGTCATCGGGCGAGTCAACCCACTCCACATCCGGGCCAAACTTCGCCTGCCCGCCTAAATCCAGGGTGAGGTGCACGCCCAATCCGGCCGCTTCGGGAACGGGGTAGATGAGGCGAGAAAACGGCGCACGCCCACTCAAGGTGAAATAGTTCCCCTTGGCGTAGTACGCCTTGGGCACGTGGTGTGCGTCGAGTCCCACGATATGGCTGGCCAACTCGGGGGCCTGCAAGCCCGCGGCATTGACCACCTGCTGGGCCAGAATTTCCGTGCCATCGGCCCCCCGGATTCGCAGCCCCTCCGACGTGACCTCGATCTGGGCCACGGGCGAGCTGAGCGCCACCACGCCACCGGCGTGTTCGAAATCACCCTGCAAAGCCAACATGAACGCGTGGCTGTCGACAATGCCCGTGCTGGGCGAATGCAAGGCGGCCACACAGCGCAATTCGGGCTCGAGGGCCTGGGCCTGATCGCGGGTGAGCATCACCAGATCGTTCACCCCGTTGCGGGCGGCCTTGCGTCGAATGGATTCGAGTTCGGCAATTTGCTGCGTTTGGGTGGCCACAATGAGCTTGCCACAGCGACGATGGGCGATGCCCCGCTCGGCCGCGTAGCGGTAGAGCAATTCACGCCCATGTACGCACCACTGGGCTTTGCGCGACCCCTCAGGGTAATAAATCCCCGCATGGATGACCTCGCTGTTGCGCGAGCTCGTCCCTGTGCCGATGGCGTTGGCTGCTTCGAGTACCAACCAATCCCGTCCGCCCGAAGCCAAGGCGAGAGCGCGCGCGACGGCCAAGCCGACGACGCCCGCCCCGATGACGACACCATCGACCCGATCCATGGATCAGCGCTTGCGGGTGCTCTTTTTAGCAGCGCTACCGGCTTGCTGGAGCGCAGAATCGGTCAGGGTTTTGAGATTGGCATGCGCCACATCGCTGGCTTGCTTGACCGCCTTTTGTACCGACTCCAAGGCGTTGTTGCCCGCATTGATGGCCGTCTTGAATGCGGCCACAGCGGCATCAGAGCCAGCGGGGGCGTTTTTGGCGGCGTTGTCGACCATGGCATTGAAGGCTTTTTGCGCCTCGGCCAGATGGCCTTCGGCATTGGCCGTGAAATGCGAACCCGTGCCCGAGGCGATTTCGTAGAGCTCACGGTTGTAGGCCACCACCTTTTCAGCCAAGGGCTGGAACAGGGAGGCTTGAAGCGCCAACAACTCTTGGGCGTCTTTGACGCTGAGCATGGCTTGGGTTTGCTGTTGGGTGTCGGAGAGCGCAGCCTTGGCGGTGGCGATGTTGAGCTCGATGAGTTGCTCGACGCCGGCGAACGCTTTGTTGGTGAGGCCCATCAAGGTTTCGAGGTTGGCCTTGTTGGCCGCAATGACTTGTTCAGGGGTCAGGTTCATGGAAATCTCCGCAAGGGTTTGAAGGAGGCCACAACGAATTCTGTTGCGTTGCAGCATGGTGCGAATTTTAGGTCGTTCTCACCGCATGACAAGACATGAAGCCTGTGAAAAGCGCGGTTTAGAGGGCGCCAACTAATTTGCGGGTGAGATGCGTCGTAGCGTGTCAGTTTGACGTCAGGGTCGAGCATGCGCCCAATGCTGTTCAAAATTTTCACGATAGGCCCGGGCCAGCTCCACCGAACGCAGAATGAGCACATTTTCCGCGTTGCGCGTCTCGGCAGCGTTGGTGAAGTTGTAGCTGCCCGTCACCACGATTTGGGTGTCAATGACCATGACTTTGTTGTGCGCGATGGCGTGCTTGCCATCGAGGCGATAGGGAACACTGTCGCCAATGAGCAAATCGATCACATACTGATTGGTGGTGCGGCTCTTTTCGTCCATCAGCACCCGCACCGAGACGCCGCGCTTTTGCGCCCGCAAAATGGCTTGCGCGATGCCGTTGTGGGTAAAGCCATAAGCCTGCACCACCACTTCCTGCTGCGCCGATTCAATGGCCTCCACAATGGCACCGGCCGCGCCGGTGGGGGGCGTGAAATAAACCCCCATGACCTCGGCGCTCATGCCTTTGGAGACTGCTGAGCGCGGTCCCGCCAGGGAGTCACTCGTGCCCAGCACGCCGGTGAGCAGCTCGGCCACGACCAAGAGGACGGCCAGCGCCACAAAGGAGACAACTTTGCGCAAGGTGTAGGGCATGGTTTTGTTACAGTGAAACTTCCTCCTAGTTTAATCAGCGATTGCCACATGGAAAAGCGGGATCCGGCGGTTCTTCGAGCCATTTTGTTGCTCTCCTTTGGCACCTTCACCAGCATGTGCACCCAACGGGTGTGTGACGCCATGCTGCCGGAGCTCGGGCGCAGCTTTGACAGCCCCTTAGACGTGGCCGCGCACACGATTTCTTACTTCGCCATGGCTTACGGGGCCTTGCAACTGTTCTATGGGCCTTTGGGCGACCGCTGGGGCAAATACCGCATCGTGATTCTGGCCTGCCTCGCCTGCAGTGTGGGCTGCGTGCTCTCGGCCCTGAGCAACGATTTGGACCTTTTGGTGGCGGCGCGCATCTTCACCGCCATTGGCGCAGCGGGGATCATCCCCCTCACCCTGGCCTGGGTGGGCGATGTCATTCCCTACGCCCAGCGCCAGGCCATGCTCGCGCGCGTGGGCTTGGGCACCATGTTGGGCCTCAGTTTTGGCCAGCTGCTTGGCGGCTGGATGAGCGACACGATTGGCTGGCGCTGGGCCTTTGTGCAGTTGTCTCTGCAATTTGGGGTGGTGGCCTTTCTGCTGTGGCGGCACAGCGCCAAAGTGGCCCAATTGGCCCCTTCCCCGGCGACGTCGGCAGAGAGTGGGCAATGGCGCGCCGTGGCGGCCAACCCCTGGGCCCGAGCGCTGCTGAGCATTGCGTTCATTGAAGGGGCCTTGGTCTTTGGCGTCATGGCGCTGACGGCCTCGCACCTGCACCTCCAATTGGGTTTGACCCTTTCCACGGCCGGCACACTCGCGGCGGGCTACGGCTTAGGGGGCATGCTCTATATGGCGAGTGCACGCCATGCCATTGCCCGCTTTGGGGAGCGGGGTCTGGCCGCCCACGGCGGCAAACTCATGGCGGTGTGCTGGTTGGTCGTGGCCTATACCCCGTGGGTGGTGCTCGCCGCCCCGGCGTGTGTGCTGGCGGGTTTTGGATTTGCCATGTTCCACAACACCATGCAGGTCAAGGCCACCCAGATGGTGCCCGAGGCCCGCGCCACGGGGGTTACGCTCTTTGCCGGTTTCTTATTTGGCGGACAATCGCTGGGGGTGTGGGGGTTGGCCTGGGGCGTCAAGGCGTTCCCCAGTCCCCACCTGTTTGCCGCTGCCGCTGTGGCGGTCGCCCTTCTTGGCCTGGGTTTTGCCCGGGCGATCGGGCGCCACGACGGCCTACCCGACCCCGCCATCATCAGGAAATGACCATGCAACCCGACCTCGAAGCCTTGGCGCAACAACTCGAAGCCCACCCCGACTACAAACTGTTGCGCCGCCTCCCCGATCGCCAGGTCTTCCGTCCCGTGGTGCCAGGCCAAGCCGTGGCGACCGGGGTGGTACTCGATACCGAGACCACCGGGTTTGAGGTCGGCCAAGATCAGGTGATCGAGCTGGGCATGATTCGGTTTCGCTTTGATCCTCAAACGGGGGACGTGCTCGACATTGAGCGGGTGTTGGATGAATTGGAGGATCCCGGCTTTCCCATTCCCCCCGCCTCCACTGAAATCCATCACATCACCGACGCCATGGTGCAGGGTCAGCGCATCGATGACGCCGCCGTGAGCGAGTTCCTGCGCGGCGTGGATGTGGTGATCGCCCACAACGCGAGCTTTGACCGCCCCTTTGTGGAGGCGCGCTGGCCAGTGTTTGAGACCCTGCCCTGGGCCTGCAGTCTCAAAGACATTGACTGGCGCGGTGAGGGTTTTGGCTCCGCCAAGCTCGACTACCTCCTCTACACCCAGGGGCTGTTTCACGAAGCCCACCGGGCCGAAGCGGATTGCCGTGCCTTGCTCGAAATTCTCAGCCGCGTGTTACCCAGCAGCCAACAATCGGCCTTGCTGAGCTTGCTGGAAAAAGTGCGTTCGCCCCAACGCCGGGTGTATGCCACGGGGTCCCCCTTTGAGACCAAAGACCGGCTCAAAGCGCGCGGCTACCGCTGGTCGGGCGAGCTGCGCTGCTGGAGCCGTGCGGTGAGCGGCGAGAGCGCGTATGCGGACGAGTTGAACTGGCTGCGCCAGCATGTCTATGGCGAGCGCGCCGCGCGCGTGGAAGTGGAAATCGTGGGCGCAACCGTGCGCTACAGCCTGCGCGAGGGACAAAAAGAAATGGTGAATCTGGCCTAGGGGCCAGGCTCAATAGGGAACAGGCTGCCAGGGCACGTTGCAGCTGGGCGTGGCAGGGTAGTACTGGCCTACCGTGGGGCAGTAGTAGGCCACGCGCGGGGGCTGGGGCGCCACCACCACGGGGGGGTAGTTGTAAGTCACCGCAGGGTAGTTGTAGATGACAGGGGGCGCAGCGGCGTACGACGGTGTGGAGGCCGCGTAAATGGCACTGCCAATGATGGCCGCCCCCAGAACCGGGCCCACCCAATGACGATGCGAGTGTCCGCCGTGCCAGTGACCGTGATGGCCTGAATAGCCGGGCCCAAAGCCGCCTCGGTAGCCGCCGCCATGCGCAAGCGCACTGCCTCCGGCAAGACACAGAAGGACGACCGCAGCGAGCGATTTGCGAATCATGGATGATCTCCAAAAGGCCAGACATTCCCGGCCCATGTCGCTTTATAACGCATGAGGGGGTGCTTCGGATGACAGCGGCGAGACCAGCGCTTCGAGGGAGAGCGCCAAGCCCGCCAACTCGGCGTCCCGCCCATGGGGTGCCGCCAGCATGAGCCCGATGGGCAGCTCGCCAGGCTCATGACAGGGCAGACTCCAGGCGCAGCCGTCCCAGTAATTGATCATCGAGGGATTGCGCAGCAGCAGCCGGTTGACGTGGAAAAACGCCTCATCGTCATCCCGCAACGGGGCCAGCTCGGGGGCCTGCATCGGCACCGTGGGACAAATGAGGGCATCCACGTCCGCGAGCGCCGCGTTCGCGAGGCCAATCCATTCGCGCCGGCGGTCGAGCAACCCCAAATAATCGCACGCCAAAATCCCCTCCCCGAGCTTCATGCGGGCCATGACGCGCGGGTCCACGGCGGCGGGATCGCGCGCCAGGCGGTGGCGGTGGGCGGCAAACCCCTCCACCGGCGAGAGTCCCGCAGGTTGGCTCCGGGGGGCGACTTCGCTGAATTCGCGCAGGGGCAGATCGATGATTTGGGCCCCGGCTTGGGAGAGCTGGCGCAAAACGCGCGCGAAGGCGGCCGCCACAGCGGGGGTTAAATCGTCCAGAAACACCGTTTGGGGCACCGCCAAGCGCACGCCGCTCAGAGGTCGGGCCACCCGCGGCAGCCCCGCCCCACTGAGCACGGCATCGATGGCGAGGTTGTCCGCCACATTGCGTGTCAATGCCCCGACGGTGTCAAGGCTGCGCGAGAGCTCCATCACGCCTTGCAAGGGGATGCGCGCTTGGGTGGCCTTGTAACCCACCAAGCCACAGAGGGCGGCAGGTATGCGAACCGATCCACCGGTGTCGGTGCCAATCCCCGCGCGCGCTAGCCCCAAGGCGACGGCCACGGCCGAGCCGCTGGAGGAGCCCCCCGGAATGCGCGCGCGATCGGGGTCGGCCGGATTAGCTGGCGTGCCAAAGTGCGGATTGATGCCCACCCCAGAGAAGGCGAACTCGCTCATGTTCGTGCGCCCGATGAAGATCGCACCAGCCCCCCGCAAGCGGGCAATGGCCGAGGCGTCCTGTGCCGCAGGCGGCTCGTCGGCACACACGCGCGAGCCAGCCCGCGTCACTTGGCCTTTGACATCGAGGTTGTCCTTGACGGCCACGGTCCAGCCCGCCAGGGGCAAGGTATCGGGGGCCAGCGCTTGCGCCTCCCAAGTCGCGGGGGAGCCCACCTGGGTGAACACAGCCGCCGCACGTGGCGATTGAAGGGCAATTTGCAGGTTTTGGGGATCAAAATTCATGCAGTGGCCGTTATCTTTCCAAAAACCCCTCATTTTCCACATCGAATCTGGGGCCGAAAGCGGAATTCCCCCTGTTTTTTTGCGAAAATACGTTTTTGTCTTGGATAACCATAAACACACCATGTCACGCATCGAAAAAACTGAGATTTCTAGCGATGGTCTGCGCTACAAGTCCAAGAAAGGGGGATCCCCCTTTGAGGGCTTGGGACGCACGGGAGACACCATGAGCTGCATCAAGTGTGGCGTCCACAAGCCGCGTAACAACGGTTCCTTCAAACGCATCCTCGGCTCTTCCATGTTCGTCTGCTTCGACTGCAGCCCGAAGAAGGAAGAGGCTGGCAAAAAAGACGAAGGCGCCAAAACCGAGGCCGCCTAAAGTTTTGCGCCTCCATGGCACCCTGGTGCCACGAAACCCGCCCTGACCCCAACAGCGGCGGGTTTTTTGTGGGCGCTGGCGGGGGCGTCACACGCCCCACGCGCGCACCTTAACTCACCCGCACGACCCCCGTGGGTTTGAAGCCGAGATCGGCCGCTTTGCCCTTGCGCCCGCGCGCGGCCCGGGCGCTTGTGAGACTGCGGCTTTCCAGAATTTCTTCCTTTTCCTTGCCGGCGCGCCCGAGCCCAAACACCCGCACGCTGCGGGCGTAGGCCGCTGCGCCGGCCAACTCGTCCTTGGCGTCAAGGTCGATGAGCAGGAGGCCTCTGCCGCCTTTGTCCATTTGCTTGAGCTCCTCCAACCCGAACGTGAGGATGCGCCCGCCGGCCGACACACAGCAGACATGGGTGGCTGCCGCCAAGGCCTCCCCTGCCGCGCTGGTCGTGGCGCTGACCACCGCCGGGGCGCAGGGTTTTTCGGCGCCGCTCAAGTTGAGAAAGCTCTTGCCGCCCTTGTTGCGCGAGATCATGGACTCCACACTGGCCAAGAACCCATAGCCCCCCGTGTTGCTCAGCAGCAATTGGGTGGGGGTCGGGCCCGCGAAGTAGTGCAACAGCTGGGTGCCGGCCTCGAGATCGATCAGGGTGGTGATGGGCTGACCATCGCCACGCCCGCCCGGCAAGGCATTGACCGAAACGGAATAAACACGACCGTTCGTGCCAAATGCAAGCAAGATATCGACTGTTCGGCACTCGAAGGTGCCGTAGAGGTCATCGCCGGCCTTGAACGTGAAGCTGGCGGCATCGTGCCCATGGCCGCTGCGCGCCCTCACCCAGCCCTTTTGGCTGATCACGACCGTGACGGGCTCATCGATCACTTTGACTTCGGCAACCGCTTTTTTCTGCTCTTGGATCAAGGTGCGCCGCGCGTCGCCAAACTGTTTGGCGTCGGCTTCGATTTCCTTGACCATCAAGCGGCGCAAGGCCGCCGGACTGCCCACGATTTCTTCGAGCTTTTTCTGCTCGTCGCGCAAGTTCGCGAGCTCTTGCTCGATTTTGATGGCTTCCAAGCGCGCCAGCTGGCGCAGACGAATTTCCAGAATGTCCTCGGCCTGCCGATCGGAGAGCTTGAAGCGCGCGATCAGGGCGGGTTTGGGCTCATCGCTGTGACGGATGATGTGAATCACCTCGTCAATGTTGAGCAAGACGAGCTGGCGCCCCTCCAAGATGTGGATGCGATCTAGCACCTTGGCAAGCCGATGCTGCGAGCGGCGCAACACCGTGGCTTGTCGAAAGCTGATCCACTCGGTGAGCATCTGGCGCAGGGTCTTTTGCACCGGACGACCGTCGATGCCCACCAGCGTCAAGTTGATGGGGGCCGTGGTCTCAAGGCTGGTGTGCGCGAGCAGCGTGGTGATGAGCTCTTGTTGCTCGATACGGCTGGTTTTGGGCTCAAAGACGAGGCGCACGGGCGCGTCTTTGCTCGACTCATCCCGCACGACATCGAGCACCGCCAAGACGGTGGCCTTGAGCTGGTTTTGGTCTTGGGTCAAGCTTTTTTTGCCGGCTTTGACCTTGGGGTTGGTGAGCTCTTCGATTTCCTCGAGCACTTTTTGTGCGCTCACACTCGGGGGCAACTCGTGCACCACCAATTGCCATTGCCCCCGGGCCAGGTCTTCAATGGTCCAGCGGGCCCGAACCTTGAGCGACCCCCTGCCCGTGCGATAGGCGTCAGCAATTTCAGTGGGGCTGCTGATGATTTGCCCCCCGCCCGGATAGTCGGGCCCCGGAATGAGGGTGAGCAGCTCGGCTTCGGAGAGTTTGTCGTTCTTGATGAGGGCCACACAGGCCTCGGCCACCT